>DDHP01000055.1:0-2003 GCA_002338145.1 Deferribacteraceae bacterium UBA1873
GCTCTGCTTATACCAAAATGTTTGGATAAGCTGCTTTCCACCACCCTGTCACCACTTTTTAAATCATCAACAAGAATCGAGTGATAAATTTGTTTCACTACAAAATCTTTATATGTATTTTTTTTCAAAACTTCCACTTGCCTACCTCGCTGTCGACAATCGACATTAATTCCTGAGATTTGTTTTGTCAATATTTTTATTGTAAAAAATGTGGTGGTGATAGAAAATATATTCTTGAACTATGAAAAATATTCGGTTAATTTCACACATTCTAAGGAGGGACATATGGATTACAAACTATTAAACGAAAACGAGATTGAAAATTTTCCGGAAAATTTTAACAAAAAACTGCAGGATGCACAAAATGCATTGGAAAAGCTCAAAAATACTGAAAATGTATCGTACAAAGATTTTATAAGACCTTTTGCAGATATAATGCACAATTTGCATAAAGAGTTTACAAAGTTATCCCATCTGAATTCAGTCAATAATACACCTAAGACTCAGGAAGCTTATAAAAAAACATTGCCTATGGTAACAGAATTTTTTACCGACATTTCCCTTGATGAAAAAATTTATAAAATATATGAAAAAATAAATTCAGAAAATAATCTTAACAAAGTTCAAAAAGTCGTTATTGAAAAAGGAATAAGGGATTTTAAACTTGCAGGGGTTCACCTGCCAGAAAGGCAAAAAGAGCGTGTCAGGCAAATAAACTTACGTCTGAGCGAGTTAGGTAACAGTTTCTTTCAAAACATACTTGATGATACTGATAAATTCAGTTTGGAAGCTGAAGAATCGGTATTGACTGAAATGCCCGAATCAGAGAAGCAAGCTGCAAAAAAAGGCGATAAATACATTTTTACTCTTCAAATGCCAAGTTACATTGCATTTATGACATACTGCTCCAATCGTGAACTAAGAGAAAAGATGTATAAAGCCTACATGACAAGGGCTCCTCAAAATGAAGAAATCATCGAAGAAATCTTAGCTTTAAGATATGAACTGGCCAAGATCCTGGGATTTAAGAACTATGCAGAACTATCCATTTACGATAAATCAGCAGAAAGCTCTGAAAAGGTTATTGAATTCCAGGAGGATTTAGCAACAAAATGCAGGGAAAAAGCACAAAATGATTTTTTGGAGTTACAGACATTTGCACAGGAATATAATATAGAAAACATTCAGTCATATGATTTAATGTATCTTTCGGAAAAACTGAAAAAGGAGAAACTTAACTTCAGCGAGGAAGAATTAAGACCATATTTTGAGAAAGACGCTGTGATTGACGGACTTTTTACTTTTTTGCATAAATTGTTCAACATTGAATTCAAACAGGAAAAAGCTGAGCTTTGGCATGAAAGTGCCTGCTGCTACAACTTATATATTGACGGTGTTGAACAGGGCATTCTTTTCATGGATCTGGAAGCTAGAAAAGGAAAAAAAGACGGAGCATGGATGAACGACTGGATAACAAAATATATAACAAGCAACAACGACACTGTTCTACCAAAGGCTTTTGTTGTGGCCAATTTTTCCCCCTCTTCGGAAAACAACCCATCTCTGCTGAGGCACAGAGATGTGGAAACACTTTTTCACGAAATGGGCCATGCCCTTCACCACCTGCTAAGCAAAGTGGACGAATATTTTGTAAGTGGAGTAAACGGTATTGAGTGGGATCTGGTGGAATTTCCTTCACAGCTGTTGGAGAATTTTGCTTTTGAACCGGGCATATTAAAAATGTTCGCCAGACATTATAAAACAGGTGAAATGATTCCGGATGCGCTTATCGACAAAATTGTGAATAATAAAAACTTTCACTCCGGCATGGGTTTTGTGAGACAGCTGGAATTCGGCCTTTTTGATATGTACATTCACATGCGCAAAATGTCATCGGAAGAAGTGGAAAAAACTCTGGATGAAGTCAGAGACAGAATTGCCGTTATAAAGCCGCCAGAGTACACAAAATTTCAGAATCAGTTTGCTCACATTTTTGCAGGTGG
>DDHP01000055.1:2283-2512 GCA_002338145.1 Deferribacteraceae bacterium UBA1873
AATATTTTTGATAATGGTTTTTCAGAAAGATTCCTTACGAATGTCCTTTCACTTGGAGGCTCTGCCAATTTTGAGGAAGTATATGAAAAATTTTCAGGCAAAAAAATTGATAATGAATCTCTCCTAAAACTACATGGAATAATTTAATTACATTAGCGGCAAAATCCATGAGAAGGGGTGGTTAGAGGTAGTAGAGGTAATTAACTTTACCTTTACCTTTACCTCTACC
>DDHP01000083.1:0-9132 GCA_002338145.1 Deferribacteraceae bacterium UBA1873
TTTTAAAAAATAGAATAGTACATTAAAAAATTTCATTTAAACATATCTTAAATCGTGATAAACAGTAATTATGCATGAAAACGAAATCCTGGAAAAAATAAAATATCTGCTTACAAAATTCCCCGACGGTATCACTCTCACCCATGCGGAAATTTTGACACTGTACCTTTTACATCTTCATAAAGAAGAAGCGGATGAAAACGATTTTATTGACAAAGAAATTGTTGATATAGCAATACAGCGGAGTTTCGGTTATCTCAGCAGCTTTGATTGCGAGGTGCCGCTGCGGACTGACACGGTAATGGAAAATCTTATCAAGAAAGGTTTTTTACTGTATTCTTCCACCGAAAAGAATGCATACTACATTTCTGAAATCAGCTCCAGCGTATTAAGGGGACTTTTTAACAGGGATACGGAAACCACCTCTGATGTTGAAAGTAACCTAAATACTATACTTCTCTCCATTAAAAGTCTTGAGAATGCAGACGAAAGCGAGGTGGATTCCTTTTTCAGACACACTTTTTTCGACCTTATTCTAAAACTGGATATTAAGATAAAGCAGCTGAAAGAAGATATCGTAGACAGCAAATGGGAGATAAAATCAGCAATAAGAAGCGGCAGCGAAGAGTCATTCAGCTATTTTCTGCAAGGTCTTGAAAAAATAAGAGAGCGTTTAAAGGAAATTTCAACCTCCCTTTCCAAATATTCATCTTATAACCAGATATTATACATGATGAACACTATGGAAAAACGTTTTGAAAACAGCAGCGAAGTAACAGACAACATTCATAAAGCCTCAAGAAAACTCTTCAGCATAAAAAATGAGCTGGAAAACACACTGACAGATGTTACAGAGTTTATCAACAGACACGTCAGTCTTATAACTTCCCAAATCAGTATAAGTGCCTTGGATAAGATACTGGAATTCCAGAAAAAATTATTAAATGAATTCACAGCCTGTCCTGTTTATCTGAGAAAATCCAAACGGCTGAAAGTTGCAGATTTTAAATACAACTGGAAAACTCAGGAGCGAAAACCGGTATATATCGATACGGAAAACACAGTGCTTAAGGAAGAAGTTGATACACTTGAAAGAGAGGAATTAAAAAAAATCATTGATTATATTATGAAAGAGCTTGAAGAAAAAAATTATGTAGACTACATTCAGACAATAATGCAATTTGATTTGGTAAAGGAAAATCTCCCCAAATACTACAATAAAATACTCTACGAGCTGCCTGAAATATGTAATGTCTTTGTTAAAAACTCCGAATTCAAATATGAAAACTGTTACTTATCAGAAATATCATTAAGCAAACAAAAGGTAAAAGATGCCGGAAACAAGTATAATTAATCTTATCAGAGACCATAATCCTCTGTTCAAAAAAGTAAACTATCTGCTGCTGGACGGAATAAATATTCACGCAGGCAACATGCCGGCAGAATACAACTTCATCGAGGAAAACATAAATATACTGACGGAATACTATAGTTTCCTCGGGTATAAACTGCAGAACTACGACAGTAATTTTTATCTGTCCGTTCCCAGAAAAGACCGCTACACATCGTTTGAGTATTTCAGCAAATCGGAAACGTTTCTGGGGATGTATCTGGCTCTTAAATTTTTCCAGAATACCGAAAACCCGACATTTAATGCAGATGAGCTGTTTGAAGAGCTGAATTCCATCTTCCCCCTTGAAAATCTCTATGAAATATTTGTAAAACGAATGCAGAATTTTTATGAATCCGATAAACGCCTTGAAACGGTAAATGAGAATTACGCCAAAACCCTCAGGCAGTTAAACAAATACAATTTTCTGGATATAGTCTCCGGCACACCCGGAAACATCAATTTTTCCTCCATAGAAATCAAAGGCAGCATCAAAAGGTTTTTCGACCTTGCTTTGGAGCTGTATGACAAACAAACCGATGAAGAAATGGATATAGAAGAAGTTCTGAATATATTCATTAAGGACACGGAATTTGATAACGAAGAAGGGGCTGCCGGCGAATGGGAATAACACTCGAAAAAGAAAGCATCTATTTAGACTCTCTCGTAATAGTCGGTTTTAATCTGTATCCAAAATGCATTATTCATTTTGACAAAACATTCACCTCGCTATTCGGCAAAAACGGGGTGGGCAAAACCACTTTACTGGATGCTATTCAAACAGGGCTGATAGCAAACCAGCAGTATACAAAATTTAATGTCACCACCCAGAAAGATGACCGCTCCCTCGGTGATTATATGCTGGGCTCGGCAGGCTATATATTTTTCAATATTAACAAATTTCAGCAGCATTATGCCGGCAGACCGGCGGAAAACAGCAAGACACTCTCTTTCGGCATAAGGCTTATCAAAAATCCTGATACAAAAGTCGATATCAAGCCGATTGCTCTGGAAAATGTTACTGTCACCCCCGATGACTTTTTCGAAGGGAACCGGCTTATTGAGAATCTTGCCCAACTGAATAAAAATCTGCTAAGCAAATATCCCGATCTTGAATTCCGGAATTTCCAGACAATTACCGAATATCACCAATATTTGTACAACAGGGGAGTATTGGCAATAAATATTTCCTCAAAAATTTCAGAATTTTCCACACTTTACAGATCAATCTCCACCGGCATACTCCGTCAGGGTAAAAAAATGATAAAGGATGTACTCTCTTCCACCGACTCCAGCCCGAAAAAACTTATTCAGTCTTTAACAAAAAGTATAAGGCAGCGCAGTGAAGTGGTGAGAAAAATCGAGCGGATAAAAACGATAAGAGATGAAGTGTACGCACTGGAGGAAGCCGCAAACCAATATTATGATAATTGTGTAAAATATTACAGCGACCAGCTTAACAAAAGCATATCCAGACTCGAAAGTATGAAAGAGAAGTTGTCAAAAAATGAAGAAAAGATTGAAAACTATAACAGAAAACTTGAAAAAATTAATACCTCTATTGAAGAAAAAGATGTTAGTCTGCAGGATACGAACAATCAACTGGAAAAACTGCTGGAGAACCTTTCTGATTTTGAAAGGAGTTATGCCGCTTTTGAAGAGTATACAGAGTTACTTGAAACCACAGCAGAAAATGAAATCAGATTAAAAGAGTTAACAGAGAAAATCCGGGAACTGGAAAGTAAGATCTCTGAGAAGAAACAGCATCTTGAAGATATGTCTGAATCTAAAAATTCTGCTGAAAAAGATAAAATAAGAATAGAGGGAGAGTTAAAAGCTCTCTCGGAGAATTATGAAAATTATAACAATTTTATTAAATATTTAAAGAACTTTACATCTTACACCAAAGACAGAATAACTACTGTCACAGATTTCGAAAAGATGCTCGATCAATGGAATCAAATCAGCAGAGATATTGAAAGCCTGCCGTTCTTAAAAAAAGAGTACAACAACCTCACAGAGAAGCTGAACACCCGAAACAAAGCGGTGTCCATAAAGAACCGTCTCAGCAGTGACATATCGTTCGAATCCAAAGAGGAGCTCAATACCGAAGCAAAAAAACTGGAATCTGAGCTTTACAGCCTCAAAAAGGAGACAGAAGAAAAAGAGCATACCGTTGAAAATATCAACAAGGAGATAAACGAACTTCTCAAGGGAAAGATTGTACTGCCGGAAGCCCTGAAAAATTTTAACGGTCAGTTTTTGTACAAAAAATTTGATGGCACACCTATTGAGGAAAGTGAAAAACTGGAATCCCTGCTGGGAGACATGAAATACGCCGCCGTAGTCTCTGACTCCAAGGATATTTACGATTACGCAAAGGGTGCTGACAAACTGTTTTTTGTTACCGGGGATATCGATACAGATAAGTATTATGTGGAAAAACTTCAGGACGGCTATCTTATCTATGACAGTAAAGAGCCGTCTGTAAAGCGGTATGAGCCTGCACCGAAATACCCTGTAATAGGTGAAAAATCCAGAAAAGCAAGGGTGGAGGCATTAAGACAGGAAATTAAAGATATCAAAACTGCAATCGAAGAAAACAATCGCAGAATGCAAACCATTTCCACTCTTTTAAAGGATATTTATGAGTTAGACCACATTTTTGATTACCTTTATCTGGAAAATCTGGCTGATGAAGTGGATGATTTAAAAAAACAGATAGACTACATAGAAGAGAAAAGCTTTATTTTTAACAAAGTTAAAAACGATTTTCAGCAAATCACAAGATTAAAATATTATTTCGGCAGGTCAGACTATAAAGAAGATTATGAAAAGGCAAAGAAAGAACTGAGAGAAATAAAAACGTATCTAAAAAATCTGAACAAAGATTATTCCGAACTTAAAAGTGAGATAAAAGAGCTGGAATCTGTTCTTGATAAAGAAAAAGATAAATTTCGTGAAACAGAGATGATTTATAATAAAAACGTAACAATAAAAGAGCGCTTAGAGGATGAATATCCAAGGGATATACTGCTGGGGAAAGTTGATTTCAGCGAAATCGAAATACTCAGGAAAGAAAAAAGCAGGATGAATGAACTTCAAAAAAATTACACCAAAGAGATAGACAATTTAAAAGATGAACGAAGAGATATTCAGTCAGAGCAAAAAAGACTGGTGGATGAAATTACCCGTTTAAAAGATGATATAGAGGTATATGAAGAGAAAATTGTTCATTTTAGAGAGGTATCCATTGAACTTACAGGGGAAGAATTATCACCCAAAATGTTTGATATAAGTGATGCTGACTTTTATGAAAGCAGAGGAATATTTGAAAAGGAGCTGGCAACATTTTTAAATAAATACGACAAAGATATGCCCAAAACATCAAATATAATGGATAAGTTTAATGAAACAGTGGTTAAAGTTTTTCCTAATTTTCAGTCGCTGACAAAGCTGCAGGAAGACCTGGAAAAGCTGAATGTGCAGCTGCTGCAAATCGAAGATGAAATAAAGTCTGTAATCGGCAATTTCAAGTCCGGAATCGAGGAAAATATTTTCAGGGTAAAGAGGACGTTGCGCAAATTAAACAGTGATCTGGAAAACGTTCATTTCGGCAAAATCCGCCAGATAAAATTGCGGGTGGAAGAGCGGCCTGCTTATCACAAGCTTCAGCACATTCACCAGTCGGACTCCATAATGAGTCTTCTGGAATCTGAAGATGTGGACTTCGATGCTTTTATAAAAGATCTGGGCAGAAGTCTCGGTTACAGCCGTTCGCAGGTTAATGAAGATGACGTTCTGGATTACCGTAACTATTTTGATATTGAAATAGATCTGTTTGACAACTCCGGCAACCGCAGGAATAAGGGACTTTCCAACGGTGAAAATCTGGGCACCAATATTGTAATCGTCCTGAGTATGCTTACAAGATTTTCCGAAGAAAGCCTGAAAGACAAAATGCTTCCCATTGTCCTGGATGAAGCGGACAGACTGGATGTGGACTCAATCAATACATTATTTGAAATTGCAGAAAACTGGGGACTGCAGCTTATCGTTGCTCTGCCCAATATCCCTAATTTTAACAGAGGTATACACTATCATCTCATTGCCTCTGAAAACGGCGTTGTTATGCCGCATATCAGATTTGAAGGGGAAAATGCTTGACAGATGCCTGTTGATTGCGAAACTTCTTGAGAATAATGAATGCGGCTATTCAAAGCATCTGGATGATTTTATAAACTCAAATATCCTGGCAAAAAAAGGCCGGTATAGAGTTATGGTAAATGATTATAATTATCTTCGTGAATACTTTAATAATCACTGCCGGGAAATTTATGAAAAGTACAGAACACTCTCCGAGCTAAATATCTACCCCAAAAACACGGAAAGTTTGGAAAAGGCTTATAAGCTTTATACCTATCTGATAAAAAACAAATCAGAGGAAACCGATCTGCGCCATCTGTCTACATTAGTGTTCGGCGATTCCAAGATCATTCAGAAATCTTCCCTTTTAAAAACACTTGTTAATGAGCTCACACCGGTAAGTGCCGGCAGTTATTACAATATTATCCACATCCGGTGTGATAAAAACATATATTTTCTAAAAATAAACATCACTGAAATAATGAAAAGTAACAGCTTTTTCTCCTGTTTCGCCGATAAGCTGGGGGAGATGTCAGCTGAGGTTGAAAATACTGTAATTTTTGAAAATCTGTCACCTTTTTTCAGATTAAATCCTGAGAACTCTATGTTTGTGTATGCTGCAGGCTTTCAAAATATCGGTGAAATCAGCAGACAGCTGAAAGACAACGATTTCGGAAATATTATACATTTTGGTGATGTTGACCCTGCCGGTCTTCAGATTGCCGACATTTTAATATCACATATAAAAGAAACATCTTTCTTCCCTGATAAAAACACGATAGAAAAGGCAATAAAAAATTTACATGCCCCTGTTTACGCCGAAAGAAAATATGAGACACAATCTCTTTATTCTGGTGATTTAAAAGAAATAGCCGAAATGATGGCTGAATACGGACACATCAGAATTGAGCAGGAAATGATAGTATCTTTAGCAGAAAAAGGTATAATAAATCTGCCTGACTGGTGCCGTTTATAGCTTAATCTTCCCGTAATTTTTATAAAATTGTTTTGATAAACAGTTGACAAATTATTTTATAACAATCATATAGAATATTTATAACATTTGAATAATTATGACAAGAGAGGTTATAAAGGTCGTAGAGGGTAGAAGTTATATAGGTTATTTGACTTGCAGTCTTGGATACTCCCACGTTTAACGTTGAACAATATTTACTGCTGCTTTTTCCGGTTCAACCAAAAATAATAATTGATACAAGGAGCTTTTATGAAGAGAGAGAAGTGGACGGGAAAGATGGGCTTTATACTGGTAAGTGTAGGTTCAGCCATAGGCCTTGGAAATATATGGCTGTTTTCCTGGCGTGTCGGTGAATACGGCGGTGCCGCATTCCTGATTCCGTATTTAATTTTTGTCTTCGGTATTGCCAGTGTCGGACTTATGGAGGAATGGGCATTCGGCAGAAGTCAGCGGAAAGGAGCTATAGGAGCATTCAGAAAAGTTTTTGAGGAAAGGAAAAAAGGATCCGGCAAATACGGAACTGTTTTGGGATTTATTCCTGTAGCAGCTGTCTTTTCCATTTTTATATTTTACTCCATAGTTATAGGCTGGCTTTTAAAATATTTCTTTTTATCATTTACGGGAGCCTTCAATATAATAAATATTCCGGAGTATTTCGGAACCTTTGCCGGTACTGCAAATACTATTGGCTGGCATGCGGCTGCAGTCTTTGGTACAATGGGAATCGTTTTTTTCGGTGTCCAAAGAGGTATTGAAAAAGCAAACAAAATTATGATGCCATTATTATTTATTATTCTGTTTATTTTGGTAATAAGATCGGTAACACTGACAGGGGCAATGGACGGGATAAAATATATTTTTGTCCCTGAATGGTCTAAACTGGGGGAAGTCAAAACCTGGATTATGGCTCTCGGTCAGGCATTTTTCACATTAAGTCTGGGAGGGGCAACAATGTTGGTTTACGGAAGTTATGCCCGGGATGATACGGATATACCATCCGCTTCTATTCAGGCGGTACTGTTTAATTTTATGGCATCAATACTGGCTGCTTTGGCCATCATACCTGCAGTGTTCGCATTCGGCCTGGATCCCGCAGCCGGACCGGGACTTCTGTTTGTCAGTATACCGACTGTTTTTGCCCAGATGCCCGGAGGTTATATATTCGGCATTTTGTTTTTTCTCTCTGTAGTATTTGCCGGATTTTCATCTTCTGTCAGTATGCTTGAGCCTGCAGTGGAAGGATTTATGGATAAAACCGGATTTTCCCGCGGGAAAGCTGTTCTGTTATTAAGTGTTGTAGCTTTTCTTATAGGTTTACCGCTGGATGTTGACATGTCAAAATTCGGTACATGGGCTGACATAACCACTATTTACGTTCTTCCTTTCGGTGCTTTTGTCGCGGCTGTGGTATTCTTTTGGGTATTCGGTGCAGATAAAGCCAGGGCTGAAATCAATAAAAACTCCAATATACGTTTTGGTAAATGGTTTGAGCCTTACGGTAAATATATCTTTGTATTGGTTGCTTTTGTTGTACTTGTGCTGAATATTATCTATGGGGGTATCGGATAATATAAATCAAGCTTCGCACTTCTATTTGTTATTGGGAAACTTAAATCAGGAGCTCAAATTATGGCAAAATTATACTTAATTTGCGGAAAAGGGGGTGTGGGTAAAACCACAAGTGCCTCAGCAATAGCCCTCGCTCTGGCAAACAGAGGAGAAAAAACACTTTTGCTGTCTACAGATTTCACACCGGCAATAGGTGATGTACTGGAGATTGACATAGGCCCGGAATTTACCAAAGTAGGCGACTATCTTACCGCAATGGAAATGGATCATAAAACAATCACTGAAAGGTGGATAAGCAAATTCGGCCCTGATTTTCATCAAATACTTTCCCGTCTTATTGATATTGAAAAACTCGACAGGGAATCTGAAAACAGTCTTTTGGAATATATTAGCTCAGCTCCATCCCTTCGGGAGGAAACAATGCTGGATTTTATTGTGGAGCTGTCTGAAAACGAAAATTATGACAAAATCATCTGGGACTCTGCTCCTGCAGGGGAGACTTTAAATCTTTTAAACATGCCCTCCATGTTAAAAAAACATCTGAAATCAGGAACTAAAGTCTACGACAGCCTGGATAAACTCACAAGATTCAGGTCAGGCAGGAAAAGTATCTCAAAAATCATCGATGAATGGACAGAATTGTCTGATTATATTTCAAGGTATATCAGGGATAATGCAGCATTTATCATTGTAACAAATCCGGAAAGAGTCGTTTATAACAGGACAAAAGATATTTATACCACGCTGCTTGATTACAGAATGAATGTACATGGTTGTATAATTAACAAAATTTTCAGGAATATTTCCGACAAAACTTTTAAAGAACAACAAAAAAAAGCACTAAACGATATTTATAAGCTGTTTAATAAACTGTTGGTAGCAGAATTAGAGCACAGTATACACAATGTAAAAACCCGGCAAAATCTTGAAAATACAGGCTTAAAACTTATCAAAGAGCTACAAATTAAGACATTTTAAGAGTGATAATAAACATATCTAACTGCATGTTAGTATAATATTTTGCCAAACAACATTTTTGTCACCTCGAGCG
>DDHP01000083.1:9375-9584 GCA_002338145.1 Deferribacteraceae bacterium UBA1873
AGCCGAGAGGTCTCTTGCCAAACAACGGTGGAGATCTCTCTGCTTCACTTCGTTCCGGTCGAGATGAGAAAAAACTGTCACCTCGAGCGGAGCCGAGAGGTCTCTATTGTAAAACAACAATGAGAGCTTTGAATAAGTACCCCACCTATCTTAGAATGAGGTATTTTCTGGATGAATGGACTGAACAGATGAGACCTTTGCATAATTCC
>DDHP01000083.1:9937-12355 GCA_002338145.1 Deferribacteraceae bacterium UBA1873
GGGACTATGGCAAATATATTTGATTTGACAACACATAAGTTGAGATATAAAATCTAATATAAACAGCAGTTTGTTCAAAAAATAGACAGGTTAAAGGAGATAAAATGAATCAGCTTATCGCCAAATTTTTAAAGGTGCTCAACTCTGAGACTGATCCTCTGCAAATAAGTCTTGGATTCTGCTTTGCTATGATTTTCGGTTTTACTCCTCTTTTCTCAATGCATAATATATTGGTATTACTGGCAGTTCTGATTTTACGGGTAAACCTGTCCGCTTTTATTATAGGCTGGGCTTTTTTTACCGCTCTTTCCTTTGCACTTGATCCGCTCTTCCATATAATCGGTTTGGCAGCTCTTACCACTCCTGCATTGGAAGGATTATGGACAGCTTTATACAACACAACGATATTCCGTCTTGCAAATTTTAATAATACGATTCTGATGGGCAGTCTTCTTTTTTCCATTATACTGTTTATTCCTCTGTTGTTAATATCGAATACACTCATAAAAAAATACAGGGAACATTTTCTGGCGTGGGTGGAAAAAACAAAAATCATGCAGCTTTTCAAAGCAAGTAAAATTTACCGTATATATCAGACCGTTCACGGCTGGAAGGAGTAATTTATGAAAAGATGGATCAGATGGCAGGGATTGTTGGCATTCGTTGTTGTCATTGTTTTGGTAGCAGTATTTTGGTTTTTCTTTGTTGACAATATAGTCAAAAACAATATCGAAAAATACGGCAGTAAAGCTGTCGGAGCAAAAGTGGAAGTAAAAGAAGCCGACCTTTCTCTTATCCCTTTCGGACTTGAGCTTAACAATGTCCGGGTTACCAACCCCAACGCCCCCATGAGGAACGTTGTGGAATTTCAGAGAGCTGCAATGTCCATTGAATTTGGCAAATTATTAATGCGGAAAGTTATAATAGATGAATCTTCATTGGAAGGTGTAAAATTTAACACTGAGCGGCAAAAATCAGGGGCCCTTTCAAAAAAACAGATTGTTGCCAAAGAAACTACTAAAAAGGGTAAAAAATCCGGGCCGTCCCTGCCCACTTTTGAAATACCAAACGCGGAAGACATTTTAGCGAAAGCAGACCTGAAAACACTGGACACAGCAAAGGAGCTTAAAAACGATATTCAAAACATTAAAAGCAATTGGCAGGATAAACTTAACTCACTGCCTGATAAAGATAAACTGGAAGGTTATAAGGAGCGGATTGAAAAACTTAAAGACTCATCAGGCGGCATATCCGGCATTCTGGGAAAAGCAAAAGAAGTATCATCTTTGAAAAACGAAATTCAAAATGACTTGGCTCAAATCAGGCAAGCTGTCAAAAATATTAAAGAACAGAAAAATGAACTGCAAAATAAAATCGAAACAGTAACTTCACTTCCCGAACAGGATGTTAACAGACTTATGGATAAATATGCTTTTTCACCTGAAGGGGCTGAGAATTATACACGTCTGCTTTTCGGTAACAAAGCCGCAGATTATATGAATATAGCTGTTTATTGGTACGAAAAAATTGTTCCTTACCTTGAAGGTGGTAAAAACGGACAAGGTGAAAAGGAAGCCTCGAAAGTCCGAGCAGAAGGGGAAAAGGTATATTTCAGAGAAAAAGAGCCCCTGCCCCGTTTTCTCATTAAGACTGTAAAAGCGGATGTCAGTCTTGAGGCCGGAGATCTGAGCGGAACGATAAAAAACATTACATCCTCACAACGGATTCTCGGCAAAGCTCTGACATTTGATTTCAGCGGTAAAAAATTAGATAAGGCCGACTTAGTTGCATTCACAGGCAGTATTGATCATAGCTCTGCAGATTATACAGACACTTTTAAAATCGACACCAAAAATTACCGAGTAAACAATATTACACTTTCAGAATCGTCAAAATTACCTGTCAAAATAGAAAAGGCGGCGGTGGATATCAGCGGTAATGCCGAAGTATCCGGCGGAAAATTAAATATGAATATTGCAGCTATGATGAATAATGTAAACTTCTCTCAAATTACAGGTGGTGATATTGTAGCGGATGCTCTGAAGACTGCTCTTTCTGAAATATCTGATTTAAGAATTCAGGCGGATGTTAACGGTACACTTGACAATTATAATATAAAATTAAGTTCTACTATAGATGAAAACCTTAAGAATGCCATGAATAAAGTTGTCAGCACCGAGGCTGCAAAATTAAAAGCTGAACTCAGAGAAAAAATAATGGCAAAAGTGGATACACCGATAAAAAACCTCAAGCAGGAATATGCCGGTCTGGATACAATACAGAAAGAACTTAATAATCGCCTTAAAATCGGCTCAGATTTGACCGGAATGCTTAACGTTTTTTAGGTAATCCTCTCAAGTTTCGCACTTAGTTCGGTCATTGCGAGACCCTGTGAAAACAGGGTTGTGGCAATCTCAA
>DDHP01000083.1:12588-14506 GCA_002338145.1 Deferribacteraceae bacterium UBA1873
GAGATTGCTTCGTCGTTATCACTTCCTGCCCCGTTAAATGCTGCCGAAGGCAGCCCATATAGCATCCTAAGGGCTGGAAATATAATTTATGCATATCTGCTTGTAATCCAGGGTAAATATGAAAAAAAGAATCTAAGTTGGTGCTGATAATAAAAAATTATGCTGATTGAATACAAAACAGCTATATGTTAAACTTTGCATATAATTTTAATCCCCTTCGATTTTTTTAATAAAAATTATTACTTAAAGGAGCACAGTATGGCAAGGTTTTTAAAGAAAAAAGACAAAACAATCGGAATGGTGCCTGGTGAACCTGTATTCATAGGCGTAAAAAAAGTAGACCAGGCAACAATAAGTGTTATTGATTATAATGATACTGAAATTTCCGAAACCTCAAATGTCAAAATGGAATATTTGAAAACATTAAAAGAAAGAGATACAGTTAGCTGGATTAATATAAACGGTTTGCACGATATTGAGCTCATCAAAGAAATTGCCGAAATTTTTGACCTGCATCCTGTTGTAGCAGAAGATATTGCAAATACAGACCAAAGACCCAAGATGGAAGATCATGAGGAATACATTTTTATTACTACAAAAATGCTAAGGTTTGACGAAAACAGCACTAAAATTTTAAATGAGCAGGTAAGCATTATATTTGGAAAGAATTTTCTTATAACGTTCCAGGAATGCCCCGGTGATACTTTTGACTCCGTCAGAAACCGTATAAGAAAGAAGCGGGGGCGTATAAGGAATGTAGGTACTGATTATCTGGCATATGCATTGTTGGACAGTATAATTGACAATTACCTTGTGATTACCGAAAACATAGGGGAAAAAATCGAAGATATGGAAGATTTAGTACTTGACAGCACAGATAGCCAAATCCCCTATGATATAAAAAACTACAAAAGAGAAATCATTTTTTTAAAAAAAGCTTTTAAACCGACAAAAGAATTTATTCTGCAGTTGAACACTATGGACTCAGACCTGATTAACGAAAAAACTTTTATTTTTCTTAAAGATCTTCTGGATTTATCGACACAGGCAGTGGAATCCGTTGAAACTTACAGAGATATACTCAGCGATTTGCTTAATCTATACAATACAAATGTGAGCACTAAATTAAATGAAATTATAAAAGTACTTACAATTTTTTCCGTTATATTCATTCCGCTTACATTCATTGCAGGAGTATACGGCACAAACTTTGAATACCTGCCCGAACTCAAATACCGCTACAGCTACTTTATATTCTGGGGGGTTCTCATACTTATCGCTGTAGTAATGCTTAAATTTTTTAAAAACAAAAATTGGATATAAATCAAACAGTCCTCTAATGATAAGCATTTTGTTATCTTAATAAGCACACTTGCATACAATATTATGAATATTTATCTGTAGATGCTTATTCGCTTGTAAGTTTATCAAACGATTGATTTTGCAAGTAGAAATAGGGAATTTTTATCCGCCAACTTTCCCCAGAAATATCCGCAAATGACTGTAATGTGTACCACATATTTACCAGCCTCTGGCTGGTGCTATATGAACCAGCTTGTACTCATCCCTGATTGTAAAATATATACACCCATTTGCAAATTGGAAATGGGTGGTCATAAAATCAGACTTTTGGTTTCATAACACTAAGAAATCACCTGAAATAGCAATTGCCCACCGACCATATCCTGGCGGAACATATCGCCATTCATCACATATGATCAAATCCAGCTTAGATAGTTTCCTGAATAACTTGTCCAATGCCCCCTGCTGCCTGGCTTTAGAGAGCTTGCTCACCAATCCGGCTGTTCTGCACAAAAGGGTCTAATAGAACTTTGTAGCCTATATAGCCCCGGAAGCTTTTTAAAACTTATTTCAAAAGACTAAGTAGTTTTTCTTTACTATCCTCAGATAAAATAGC
>DDHP01000083.1:14736-15066 GCA_002338145.1 Deferribacteraceae bacterium UBA1873
GCCTTGTCCAGTTTATCTAAATCGGTTACGGACTTTATAAACTCTTTCTCGGAGTCGGTGATGCCATACTTCAGGCTTATTTGCTTTATCAGAAGCTCCTGAGTCCTTTCAGTTTTACCCTTTTTCTTTCAATAACCCCAATATACTTACCACGCCATCCCAGTCGTTATGATAAGCCATCTTCATCAGCATCATTGAACAAAGCAAATATATATTATCAGTCTTTGGATTCTCTAAGCCAGGATGCCACTTGTTCGTGTCAAATAGCAAATAACTGAAATCAAGCATGAAGGTTTTCAGGTTTTCGTTCACATCAAAGTTATCTATAAA
>DDHP01000083.1:15328-16081 GCA_002338145.1 Deferribacteraceae bacterium UBA1873
TTACCGTGGTAAAACACTACCGGGATTACTACACGGTACTTTCTCTTTCTACGGAAATCCGTTGACCAGGCTTCATAATAAATTAATTTTAATGGTCGCCTATTCTTTGTTGAATCAACATACCCTTTTTGGTGATGCTCAAATCTTAGCTTGAGGTCTTTTGTAAAACCAACATTAAATTTATTATCTATTTCACTTTGCAAAACATATGTATAATACATAGCAGAAACCTCAAGCTATTTAACAGGGTGAATGCTCGAATAAAAAATATAAATCAGCAGGCTTACCGTTTTTGGTCTCGCAAGATACAACTATGTCGCTTATATACTCTGTCTCTTACTCACTGCTGGTGCCAGGATCATGCACCTGTATAGATGATAAGTCCAGCTCTCTGGTAACTTTCTCAGGCAGGTAGTCTTTTATAAAATCCCGGGTGTTATCGGGATTCTTAAATACCTGTTAATAAAGCTGGTCGTGCTTGGCTTTCATAAGCTATTAGTATATAGAAACTGTGAAGTTTGCAAGGCTAAAAAGCAAGCCACCCACACCTACACTTCGTAGGTGTAGGTGGGGAACAAAAAGTTGTCACCTCGAGAGGAGTCGAGATGTCTCTATTGTAAAACAGCGGCAGAGATTTATCCGCTCCACTCCATTCCGGTCGAAGTGACAAAATTATCGTCCTGAGCAAAATAGAAAGGTTTTTTGTCAAACAACGGATGAGATCTCTCGACTCTATTCTTATATAACAAATAT
>DDHP01000084.1 GCA_002338145.1 Deferribacteraceae bacterium UBA1873
GCTCATATCCGTAGCGTCCGGGGGTCAATTCCCTGTGCCGCCACTTTTGTCTATGGTGCTTTTTGGTTAAACCTGAAATTTTCAGATTAACCAAGCTTTTCCTTTATACCAGATAATCTAAACGTCCTTTTCATAATACCTTTTATTAGATTATCTGTGTCACCAATTATATACACTGTTTTCCGGGCTCTTGTTATTGCTGTGTAAATCAGTTCTCTTGTTATATAATCCGGTTTTTCCGGCAGTACCAAAATGATATTTTCAAATTCCGAGCCCTGTGATTTGTGTACTGTCATACAGTAAGCGTAATCATATCCGTAAATATTTTTTAAGCTGAAATATCTGTAACTGTTACTCTTTTCACTTTCAAAAACAGCTAAAAAATCCTTTGTGCTGCTGTCTATTATTATGATTCCCATATCCCCGTTAAATAGAAGGTTTATATAATCGTTTCTCGTTATCAACAGCGGCAGACCATGAAAATATTCTGCGAATGCAGGTAACTGGAGTGTTCTTCGTAATTTGTCCAAAATAAATCTGTTTAAAACACTACTGGAGTGTTTTCCTTGCTTTGTCACAGTGAGTATCTGAAATTTGTCTAACAGGGCAAATGCATCGGATAGGTCTAAACAGGTGCTAAGACTTTTATAGTGGGGCAACAGCGTATCCTTAAAAAGATCATGGAACCCTTCAAAATTAAAAAATTTAACGTCGCTGCCATCGTTTTTATGGGTGCTTAAGAATGCTTGTAATTTATCCGTTTCACCGTTTTTTGTCATTGTGGCGAGTTTTGCTATGTTACTCTCTTCAGAATAACGATAGCTTTTTCTCAGTTCAACGATATTGTTTTGCAGAGGTGTTGAAGTGGTTGAAGTGGGGAGTTTTTGATTAAAAAAATAGCGGTAATCCTCAGCAAAATCAGTTGTAAAACATCCAGGCTGGGCAATATCGCAAATATCTCCAAATACTGAACCTGGCGCTACTGATGCCAGCTGATTTTTATCCCCCAAAAATATTATTCTGGTATTTAGAGGCAGGGCTTTCAGCAAATGAAACATCAGGCTTATATCAATCATGGAAGCTTCATCGACTATTATAAGATCAAAGTCATTTAGTAATGGGTTGTGCTCTTTTTCATGTGCCCTACTGTATTTGAATGTATGAGAAAAGGGGCTGTATCCCAAAAGCCTGTGTATTGTCATTGCCTCCACATTCGGGTTATAGAAATCTATCCCTTTGAAGTAGCTGATAATAGAGTCTTTCAGCCGGGCAGCAGCTTTGCCTGTGGGTGCTGTTAATGCAAATGTCATAGCGTCATTTTGTATCAGGTTATGATGTAATATTTTCGCCACTGTTGTGGTTTTACCAGTGCCAGGTCCTCCGGTAATAAAGGAGATATTGTTTCTCAGACCCATGAAAATGGCAACATCCTGATAATTAATCTCGCTTGAATTTTGTTCTTTTTCCGGGATGTGCAGCGCGATCTCATCCCTGCTTTTAAACATCAAACTTCTTGTTAGCACATTGTCTATGATAAATGTTTCATATTCGTAGTATCTGTGCAGATAAAATCTTGCGCCATCGAAAATAATTGGTTTAAATTCCCCGGGATTACCTACATATTTAGTGTTATTTAAAGCAATATGCTCCAGTGTTGATTTGTTGAAAATACTCTTTAATTCTTCATATTCATTTAAAATCCCGCCATTTACACCTGTGCAGATATGCCCAGCTCTTGTATTAGCCGATATAATTGCCGATAGTGCCTGCACTTCACGTGTGTCAAAAAAGTGCAAAGCATAGTAATAGTCCGTTTCATTTATTAGATTTTTTTCCAGTAATGTTTTTACATCTATCAAAAATCACCTCATGGCTTTTTAATAGGGGCTATTTTAAAGCATTGCATGAGATTTGCTATAGTTTGTTCAGAGGGCTTGTGATAAAAGATGCCATTTTGATCATACTCGTTATCGTTTAACCCTCTGAGGAAGATATAGTAAACTCCACCAAAATGCTTGTCATAAGACAAATCGGGGATGTGTTGTCTTAGATGCAAGATAAGTGCTACTATGTAAATATGGTATTGCAGGAAATAAAGGGAATCGCAGATTGCATCTACCATAAAATCATAAGAGTAGTCGTTCGTAGTGCTGCCTAGATAGTTGGTTTTCCAGTCGATTATATAATACTTGTTTTTATGCCTGAAAATAAAATCTATGTATCCTTTCATAAAGCCGGTGGATTGAATATCCGGATCCGCTTTTAACGATTCGGCAATTTTGCTTTCCAGCTTACTGCCTCCAGCCTGTTGCTTAAAAACGGACGATATATCATGCAAATTTATATTATGTGCCGGAAAATAAAATTCCATTTCATGGAGTGTGTCAGAGGTGGGTATATTTTTAAGACGCAGATTAGCATCTTTATCAAGGATTTTATTTTTCAAATTGTTTATATTTTCCAAAATGGTCTGATTAAATTTGATATCGATGGAATATTTCTGTAACATTTGATTAATAAGTTTTTCTGATTCCTCTGATGAGCAAGTATTCAAATCGAGTTTCTCCAGAATCTCGTGTATAGCGTTGCCCGTATTTGCGCCTTTTGGAAGCTCTGCCATTGTATATGTTAGCTGTTTGTCAATATTAGTTTCTCGGGATAAAAAAATCTCGTCTTCATAAATAGCTTCAGGGGAGGCCGGCTGCGCCACATGTTTTGCCAACCCGGAAAAACTGCTTATTTCCCAATGTGTTAAGTCTCTTATCTCCGGAGATGTATATATTAATTTTTCCTCACCTGTTTCCTCGTTGATTATTTCAGGCTGCCACCTATAGTCAATGTCAGCATCTATATCAATTATATCAATGTGGGAGAATGCGTTAGGATCAAGGGCTTTGCCCAAAGGCTCTTTTATATTTTCTACTGTGTCGAAATAGTTTTTTGTTTCTTTTGAAAAGAAATCATGGTTAGAGAATAAATATCCCAAAGAGGATGTATGGACATTCGTGGTTCGTGCCCACACCGTATAACATAGGTATTTTGCTCTTGTCAGTGCCACATAGCTTAGCCTGAGGTTTTCGGAGAGAGTTTCTGTTGCATGCAATTGTTCTGTTTCATTATCTTTTGTTATTTGGAATTTGCTGCAATGATTTTCATCATGGAATACAAACGGTCTGAATTTGTTGTTGACTGAGGCGGACAGAAGGAACGGGGCAAATACAATAGGAAACTGCAATCCTTTGCTTTTGTGTATGGTGAGCAGGTTAACAGCTTTTTCATCCGTTTCCATTCTTAAATCATATTCTTCTTCCTTAAGCATATTACCTACTCTTTGGCCGTTAAGCCAATTAGTCAGCTCATAGAGGCTCATAGAACTTTCAGATTCTTTCTTGTGAAGAATTTCCGCCAATTGATTTACATTAGTAATTTTCCGTTGCCCCCTCTCTGTCTTTATTATACTTTCTATTAAACCTTCCTTTTCCAAGATATGATTCAGACAGGCCATGATCCCTTTTGTTTCAAAAATTTCCCTATAATGCCTGAACCTTATGGAAAAATTTACAAATTTTTCGCTATCTTCTTTGTCTCTAAGGTAGGTCAAATCGTATCCGAATAGCTCTGTTATTAGCAAATTCTTTATGATATTAATATTGGAGGGCTCAGCAAGAGCTGTAAGGATTAACGCTGTTTCGTAAGCTTCTTCTGATTCAAAAATGCTTTCACTTACACTTATAATTGCAGGAATATTCTGGTAATCCAGAAATTTTTTTATCTCAAGCACCTCTTTAGATTTCCTGCACAATACGGCAAAATCAGCCGGTTTTACAGGCCTTTTCCTCCCGTTTTCGGTAATAAATGCTTTGCCCTGTTTTGCCAATTTTAGTATTCGTGCGATTTCAGAAGCGGTCTTTGAGGCAACGATTTCCAAATATTCTTCTGTTTTCAAAGGCTTATTGTCGTTACTGTCCAGAACCCATATTTTAAAGGGTTTCTCACTGATATTTTCTATAAAAAAGTTATCTTCGTCACTGCAGGCAGCATCGGTTTTTGAGTATGCTATCCTATCAATGGCAAAGGGCATACTTGCACGAAAGTTAGAGGTAAAAATATAGTTGACACTTTCCACCAGCGAAGGTGCTGACCTGAAATTTGTGGTCATGGTAAAAGTACTGTCCACATTATCTTTTGCTTTCAGATAGGCGTAAATATCCGCACCTCTGAAGCTGTAGATGGATTGTTTGGGATCGCCGATAAAAAAAACTGCAGATCTGCCTACAAAAAGGTCATTTATAATTTCATATTGGAGGGGATCGGTATCCTGGAATTCATCCACAAATACCAGTTGATAATACTGCCCGATTTTTTCCCGGAAATCTTCGCTTCCGTTTTTTACAGCATTGTAAAGGTGCAAAAGCTGATCGCTGAAATACATTAACCCCCGCTCTTCTTTGTAACGGCTTAGTCTCTCATAGACAAAATCAATCATTTTGCTTTCAAATGATATGATCCAGGCATCTCTTATTTCAATAAAATGTGCGTATGCCTCAGCAAAAAGCTGCAAATGGTTAAATAGTTCATGCAGTTCGCTCTGCTCACAGTTTTTTTTGTATGCTGAATTTATTTTTTCTGCAGTAAATAACTCCATATCAGATAGGTCTATTTCCTTTGTGTATAAGGGGGAGTCCGTTTGGAAAAAATTAAGCAGTAGTTCCGCACTTTTTAGTAGCTTCTTTTCAGGGTATTTCCTTTTATCAAGGTTATTAAGGGGTAAAAGTGCAATCAGAGCATCCGCCGTCATATCCCTTAGACTCGCTTTTGTCTTTAAAAATATATCTTCAAGCTCATTGTATTTCTCTTCCAATTTAGCGCTGTCAGCAAAATCCTGTGCAGTATTTGTGCTTAACGATGCATGGGGATTGTTTTCCTTTATTTGGTAGATATTGTACAAATCATCTATGGATAGCTTTTCCAAGCCCATTAATGCACATTTTGGGGCATAAAAGGCATATTTTCTCCAATAATCCATGATGCAGTCTTGGACAAGGGTGGACTGATCGGTAATGATTTTTTTAGCAAAGAGTGAGCCGCTTGAGAAAGCGTATTCGTTTAAAACAAAATTGCAGAAGCCATGGATTGTATAAACTGCACTTTCATCAAAATTTCTGATTGCTTTGGAAAGTTTTTTTAACGTGTTTGTTTTATCCTGCAAATAGGGGGTTAATAGCTCGAACAATGTTGTATCTTCAGGGGCTTGGGTGTTGTGCAAATTATCCGAATCTTGTATTATTTTTCGTGCTTTTAGCAGATTACTGTAAATTCTGATTTTGATTTCAGATGTGGCAGCTTTTGTAAATGTAAGCACAAGGATATTTTTTACACTATCCACCTTTTCTTCGAGTAAAGCCTTCAAATACAGCATGGCTATACTATAGGTTTTGCCTGTACCGGCACTTGCCTCTATAAGATTGGATCCTTCCATCTGGCATTCCAAGAGGTTAAAATAATCCCGGGTCATTGAATATTCTCCATGTTGATCATAGGGGTATAGATTATCCCGGCAAATTTTGTGAGAAATCTAAGATTGGGTAATTGATCCCCGTAAAGTTTTTGAAAAAATATTTTGTCATTAAATTTAAAAATATTATAGCTCCACCAACCTTTATTGAAATCGTTTTTTGACAGTTTATTTGAATTCAGCTTCTTTACATAATGATATGCGAACTCCGGCATTAAAGCAATAGGGTGGGATTTGCCGGATAAATACAGTTTGATTATTTTTTTTAGATAATTTTCCAGCCACAAGAAATGTTCTTTATCCCTGTATTGAAAAGAGGGGTTGCCAAAAGAAAGTGTGCAGTCTTCAGCATAAAAAAATGTTTCCACATTCTCTATATGCGTTAATGAATTTTTTGCTATAGCATAGTTTAATACAACATGGTGCAGCCATGCTCTGATTTTATCCTTGGGTTTTAGTGTTGATGTTTTAAACAAAATTTGTCCTTTGTCACTGAGGGGCAGTGTTGCAGAAACTAAAAAGTTTTTGTTCAACACGTCAAGATTAACCGCAACAGTTTCCTGTCTAAAGGATTGTTTGTATTCATTAAGTTTAAATGCAAAAGCATTGACCATATGTTCACTATTCACTTCAAGGAAGTCCCCATAGTTGGCCGGTGGGATATCCCCTTTTTTTCTGAAATATTGGAAAAGACGCTGAGGGGTTATGTTTGTATCGTTGTAAAAAAGCTCGTTTAACATATTGTTGTTGATTATAGTCTTACTAAGGTTATCCAGCTTTGGCGGCTCCGTATCATAATTGTCTCCAAGGAGATCTTCAGGGTACGTCTCCAGTGAGTAAACAAAGTAGTGGCGGATAGGATTCATGTAAAAATCCACCAGGTTAGCAAGATCTATCCTCACATCAGCTGATAATCTGTTTTTAAAATTACATCGTAAGATATCTTTAGAAGCATCTTTTCCCTCCGGCTTCTGGGTGTAAGCAGCAAGAGAGTAGTTTTTCTTTGAATAGCTTTTTAATTGCCTGTCGCCGGTAAAATATTCCCGGCTGAATGGGTGCAGTTTATGCTTTATAAAAACGCTGCTGTCAGGGGCAATTGTATTAATGTATTCTAAGATTTCAGAGATTAGTGGGGATGGCGGTATCTCTGAATTATCCTTTATACTTTGGCCTATGTAGCTAATATATAATTTTTCTCTTGCTGACATTAACGTTTCAAGGAATAGATATCTGTCACTGTCTTTGGGGGATCTATCCCCTTTTTTAGGGTATTGGGCCATCAGATCAAATTCCATAGGTTTGTTTATCCGGGGAAATGTGGAATCGTTCATCCCTATCAAGCAAATAATTTTATAAGGGATGCTCCTCATGGGGATCATGGAGCAAAATGTAATCTTTCCTTCCAGGTATCCACTTGTTGTCACAGCATTTTTAAAGTATGAAATGAAATATTCCTCCACCACTTTTGTTGACAGTTTTTCCTTTTCCAAAAGATTTTCGGTGTAATTGCTAAAAGATTCTATAGCTGATGATATTTGCTCTGTATTTGTTTTTGACGGGTTAAAAAAATCATGCATAATGCCGGATAAAATGCTGCGCCACTTTTTGGGAGTATGGTCATTTTGTAGTACATTCCAGTAGTAATGCAGTAAATATGCGAATTTAGTAAATTTCCCCAGTAACTCAAAATGCTCCCCTTCTATGGAGATATCACAAGCAATATCTCCAAAATGTCCCCATTTGTAGGGGATTACAGATGCTGCCAGGTGCATTCTGCTAAGCCCTTTTGCCACAGTAAAATCACTGTAAAAAGGTAACGTGAAAGCATCTGTTATATTTTTATCCCAACCCCATTTGGTGTTGGTTTGTTTGCTCCATAATTTTAGTTTCTCAATATCTGATTGGTTTATCTGGAAATTGCTGTGTATGACATCCTTTTCCAAAAGCTGGAATATATCAGAATATTTAAGTCGGGAATGTGATAAATTCAGGATGTTTAGAAATATCCTGGTGAGAAAGTCTGCTTCTGATAGTGTCCTGTCTGCTATGGTGTAGGGGAAGTGTATATCTCCGTAGGAATCAGTCCCGAAAACGGCATCGATGTATGCAGCATATTCATCGATATTGGGGGAAAGCACGACAATATCAGAAGGTTTCAGATTACTGTCAGCTTCAAAATATTTAATCAGCTGGTCGTATAAAACCTGTATCTCCCTTATCTGACTATGGCAGGCATTAACAATTATACTTGAATCATCAGGAGAATATGAAGATCTTTCCGGGGTTTTCAGGCTCATTATATCATTTTGAATGGAGGATAATATGGTATTGCTGCTGATTTGGCAAGTTTCTTGAACACTGAAATAATCGATATGGGCTGCAATAAAATCAAAAAACTGACTTCCTGTCTTTCCCATATTGGCAATAAGGGGATTTACATTATCCTTTACTTCATCTGAGTCTGTGGCGTAAAAGAAATTCTCCGTTCCAAAATATTCTCTGGTGGGCGACTGAGTAAACATTTTAATATCGAATATTTTACCCAGTTTTTCAAAAATATTTATGTATATAGGGGGTAAAACCGAAATACCAAACAATGAAATGGCTTTTCCCGAAAGATTTGTTGGTATTCCTGAGAATTTCTCCGCATTCAGGTTTGACAGTTGTATCAAAGCTTTGGCTCTGTTGATTTTGATGTCGTTTGAAAGCTGCTGCCATAGGATGGCCTGCCAGATGTAATCATTTTGCAGTGGCTTGTTGTCCTGATCCACGTATATGCCTGATTCCCATTTTTCCATCATATGGGTTCTGTAAACCTGATACTGATCCAGTATGTCGGCAATTTTCTCTGACAGCTGATATAGTTTTACACCGTCTCTGTCCGGGTTAAGGTACTGGCTTATTGGTGCGAAACTGTTGTCATTCAACAGGTTGGGAAGAATAGAAAAAATATGCCAGGTGAGATATTTTTTGTCGGCAACTGCAGGTATTCCTACCAGTTTTCTGCTTGCCCAGTCCAGTATGCTGTTGGGTGTAAAGAATTTTATATTGGCCGAGACTGAAAAATATTCTGAGATTTTAAGGGAAATCCATTTTTTCATGCCCTCTGTTTGTACAACAATAAAAGAAGAATCCAACGGATCTTCAGGCTGGTTCTCGGCGAAATTTACCAGCAATTGCTGCAGAAGGTCTTCCAGCTTCACATCGTAATAAACATTGAACGGCATCCAACACCTAAGCTCTGATTTACACAAGTATAAGTTATTTATTTTGTTTTTTCAAAATAAAAAGTTTTCAGGGAAACACAATAAAAAGAACTTTGAATAAGTACCCCACCTACACTCCCCTAACTTAGGGGAGAGATGACAGGACTTTATGTCTAACAGCGATAGTTAAATAGAATGTTACACATATTTACTAGTCTAAAAGACTGGTGCCAGCCGGAGGCATTCTTCCGAGAGGAACCGAGGAATTTCTATTCTTATATAACAAAAATATATCTACGTTTCTGCTTATGTGGCCTGGGCCAGAATGGATATTAGCTACATCTAATATATTTTTCAGACGTGCTATTTATTCAACTATAATGGCAAGAAACGTTATGTTTGTTGCAGACTTATTTTCAATGGAATGAAATTCTCCTTTTCTGGTAATCAGCATATCTCCGGGGTTGAGTAAGTCTTCTGTCCCATTATCGTTGACAACTGCCACACCATCAAGCATTAAGTATATTTCCGAGTCATTATCGTGGATGTGTTGGCCTACTTCTGAGTCGGGTTGTAAATCCATTACAGCCACCATTGTTATGTTACCCTTAAGTTCAGCTGCCTCATTATACGCAAGTTTTACAGCGAAACCTCTTCCGTTCTTAGGGTTTGCAATTTCCTCAGCGTTAATATTGTTTACTCTTTTAATCATTTTTTACCTCCACATTATTTGATTTCTTTACATTTTTTTAGTGCAAACCTGAACATTACAGGACCAATCACCTGATTTATTCCTACTACTGCCAGTACAAGTGTCTGAAAAACTTCACCAAAAGGAAAAATAGAAGCTATGATTTTGGCAAAACCAATACTTACGCCAGCCTGTCCTACAAAACCCATAAATGACCAGTGTCTGATTTTCCCATCCTCTCTTATCGTGTTTGCCGCCAGGTAACTGGAAAAATAAAGAATAATCACTCTTATTAACACAATTAAAACTGCAATCATCATCATGTCATAAAGTGCGTTAAGGTCAATAACCATACCTGCAGAAAAGAAAAAAACAAGAAGAATTATACCGAAATTGCTGTCAATGGAATCCACTACCTGTCTGCCAAATGTGGTGAAATTGTTAAGATAAACCCCAGCTACGATAAAAAGCATAAGGTTATTTAAGTGAAGTTCTTTACATACCCATGTGGCAAGAATGATTACCAGAAATAGCAAAACACCCACGTTTATTTTTACATACTTTATGTACAGGTAAACGACTATACCTGTAACTACGCCCGCTGCCCCTGACATCAGTTCTTCTATAATTACTTTGGCTACCGATGTAGTGTTTGTATCCTTTGCAAAAAAAGAAAGAAGCATTGAGAAAAATACGATAATGATAAAATCTTTCACAACGGCTGCTGAGAGAGTATATTTAGTTAGCTTTCCTTTGGCTTTTGATTCTTTTATAATAGCCACAGTTGTTGCCGGAGAAACAGCATTTAATATTAGTGCAAGAAAAATAATAAATGCAGGGATAGCAAAATATTCGAATTCCAGGAATAAGCCCAATCCGCGGATAATAAGGTAAGCTAACACTAATCCAGCAAAAAACTGTACTCCCACAAAAAGCAAGACTTTTGAAAACGGTATACCACCTTTTCTGAAATTTATATCTCCCCCTGCTACAAAAGCAATAGAACTCAGGGCTATGGAGTCGACAATTTGCAGACTTTTAACGGCGCTTTCTGAAAAGAATTCAAGTGCATACGGGCCTACTATAATGCCTAAAATAAGATAGCTGGATATCCTGGGCAAGCCATATGCGGCAAGCATTTCTCCAAGTACAAAAGCTATCATGAGGGCAATGCCCAGATTTAGAGAGAATGCGCCGGCTGTTTTATTAAGAATAAACAGTACAGCAAAACCAATAATGACTGTTAAAATGTCAGTGCTTTTCTGTTTCATTAATAAGTGTCCGATAATTTAATATTTCTGTCAAAATGTATATTAAAAGGAAAATGTTAACAATTGCCAGTGAAGACAGAGAAAATGTAATAAATAAATGGTCAAAAATAAGAAAACCCGGCAAAACCCCGATAGTTGTTATTGCCTGCACTTCCACTCTATTGCTTTCCATCTTTTTGAACTGCCTTTGAAAAGCAATATTTCTCATTATAAAAAGTATTCCTGTTATTAAAAAAGCAGTAAGGATATCTTTAGGTAAAAAAGTGCCATGCATAACGACAAAAAAACCGAGTATCATATAAATAAACAGATAAAAAAAGCGTTCAAAAGATTTATAGAAATTTGTAAATATATCCCCGAATGTAAAATTTGATGCTATTATCCCCGAGATAAACCCCAGGGCTATAGGCGATACCATGAGGTAAATACTCAGCCCTGAAATAGTATACATGAGTATTACGCACATAGTATTAAACATTTTCCTGCTCTGTTGCTTGCCGTATTCTTTTATTATAAAGAGAAATACTATAAGCCATAGCAGTGAGAGAAACCTGTATGGTGTATCCCCGTTGGAGATGTAGAAGTAAACAGTATAATGCGCGAGAGTGATAGCAGGGTATATGGATAATACAAGCATGGAATTGAAATATTTTGATATTCCTATTCTGAAAAGTCTTGCAAACAGGTTTAAGGAATAAGGCATACCAGTGTTTATTATAATTGCATATAAGTAAGGGGTTTCATATCCCATTAAATAAAAGACCAAATATATCAGAACGAAACCTGATATGTATGTGTAGCAAATGTATTTCCAGAAACTTCCCGGAATTTTTTTTAGTATTTTGTATTTGAACTGTGTGCCTATAAGCATTCCCATGAAACTCAGCGTGATACCTATGAATGTGGTTGTTGTGTTCTGCAGGGTGGTATTGAAGAATTTTAAGTTAATAAGATATACCAGTATACCTATAACAATGTATTCCATCTCCAGATTAAGGAAGTAACTGGAGAAATTTGCTTTTTTTGTCTTGGCAGAGAAAGCAGCGGCACCTATAAAAACTATAAATAAAAAAAATATTGATATAAAAAATTCGTTCATGTAGAACTTGTATTATATTTTTTTTATGAAAACAAATCTTTTTGGTATTTTAAGGTATTTAACCTTTTAACAGGAGCTATTGAAAATTATGAATGAAAATAAGAAAGTTACTTGTGCAGTGTGTGCATGGAGAGCAACCTGTAATAAGAAATACAGTATAACTAATCCATCAAAGTGCCTGGACTTTTCGTACGATGTTACACTAATAAATAAAAACAAAAATAAGGGCGAAAAAGACGATGAAAATTAAGACCGGTATAGGTTTTGATGCCCATTCTTTTGTTTCCGGCAGGCCTCTTATGCTTGGTGGTATAGAAATTCCATATCATAAAGGATTACAGGGCCACAGCGATGCTGATGTCCTGGTTCATGCAATAGTAGACAGCTTGGCAGGTGTTGGTTTGGGCAAAGATATCGGACAACTGTTTCCGGACAACGATTCCCGTTATAAATCTATTGATTCTAAAATATTGCTTAAAAAAACGGTGGAAATGGTGAACGATAACGGATATGTGATAAGCAATATAGATGCTGAAGTTATCCTTCAGGAGCCAAAGCTGCGCAGTTATATTCCCCTCATGTGTGAAACACTTGCCGGTGTGGCAGGAATTGATATAACAGATATCGCCATTAAAGCTACGACCTCTGAAAAAATGGGCTTTACAGGCAGAAAAGAAGGAGTAGCTGCAATAGCTGTATGTTTATTAATAAAAAATTGACGTTAAGATGTTTATTCCCGCCGTTGGCCTTATTTCAGTTTTTCCTTGAAAATAACAATACCAAAATATATAAAAACTTAAACTCAACACAGGAGGCAGCATGGGATTCTATTTAATGGAGATAGGAGTGGAGGAGTTACCCGCTTCTTTTATAAATCCTGCAGCAGAATATCTTAAAAAAACATTTGCTGAAATACTTCGCGATAAAGGTATTAAATATGCCAACATAATAACAGACGGTACTCCGAGACGGCTAATGCTCTATATTGAGGATTTAGCAGATAAACAGGAGGATAGACAGGAGGAAATTGTAGGTCCGCCTGCAGGGATAGCTTTCGATGAAAAAGGCGAACTCACTAAAGCTGGAGAAGGTTTTGCCAAATCCAAGTCTCTTCCTGCTGACAGTTTGCGTATAGTTAAAACAGAAAAAGGTGAGTATCTGGCCGGGACATTTTTTCACAAAGGGGAAGAAACCAGTGTGCTTTTACAGAAGGATGTCCCTGGGATTATAAATTCAATTCCCTTTCAAAAGTCCATGCGCTGGGCTGATAAAGATATGAAATTTGCCCGTCCTGTTCACTGGTTTGTTTCTGTTTTTGACGGCCAAGTGCTCCCTTTTGAAATGGACGGAATAACAGCTTCCAATGTAACCTATGGTCACAGGTTTATGGGGAATAATCCGTGTACAGTAAAAGATATTCAGTCTTACGAGAAATGTTTGGAAAGTAACAATGTCGTTATAAGTTTTGAAAAGAGAAAAGAAATTATAAAACAGCAAATTGAAAAGATAGAGAGCGACAATAATCTGAAAGTGCAGATTGATGATGAGCTTTTGGATACTGTAGCCAATCTGGTGGAAAAACCCTTTGCAGTACTGGGGGGTTTTTCAGAAGATTTCCTGGAGCTTCCGGATGAGGTCCTTATTACCTCTATGAAGAATCATCAAAAATATTTTTATACTACAGATAAAAATGGTAATATGTGTAATTATTTTATAGGTGTTTCCAATACAGAGCCCAAAGATGATACAATCCGCTACGGATATGAAAAAGTTTTAAAAGCAAGGCTATCTGATGCGGTGTTCTTTTTTGAAAATGACAAGAAAGTATTGCTGGAAAATATGGTGGAAAAGCTTAAAGATGTTGTCTACCAGGAGCAACTGGGAACGTCTTATGAAAAAATGGAGCGTTTCTATAAAATTGCTTCTTATCTTAGCGGGCAACTGGCTTCTGACAGAATTGAGAATACGCAGAGGGTTGCCTATTTGTGCAAAGGTGATTTGATGAGTGAAATGGTATATGAATTCCCTGAGCTGCAGGGTGTTATGGGTAGGGAATATGCCAGGGCTCAGGGAGAAAGTGAAGCTGTTTGTACAGGCATTTACGAGCACTACTTGCCCCGGTTTGCAGAGGATATTTTACCGACTACTGTTGAAGGCAGTTTGGTCTCTGTAGCCGATAAAATTGATACGATATGCGGATGCTTTGCTATAGGCCTGATTCCGACAGGTAATAACGACCCTTATGCTTTAAGGCGTAATGCCATTGGTATAATTAACATCATTAGAAATAATAAATACAGATTGGATTTGAGAAGATTGATTGAATATTCTCTCGAGGTGTTGTCTGAAAAACTCAGTGTGGATATAAAGAAAACGGGAGAAAAAGTTTTTGAATTTATTTTGCTCAGACTAAAAAAGATACTGTCTGAAGAAGGTATCCCTGCTGATATTTTTGATGCAGTAAAAAAATACAGCGATATTCTAAGCCTTGAGATGGCAGCTAAAGCGATAAATGATGTGAAAGACGGTGAGGATTTTGCCGTTATCGCCACAAGTTATAAGAGAATAAATAATATATTGAAGAAATCCGATTGGAATGATTCCGGATATAATCCTGAGCTTTTCCAAACTTTTTATGAGCAAAAACTTGATGAAATGATAAAGACATCCGGTGCCCAAATAGAAGATTTGGTCAAAAATGAAAAGTATAGGCAAGCCATCGAAGTTTTACTGAAGTTCAGAGTACCGGTAGATGAATTCTTTGATAATGTTATGGTGATGGATAAGGATGAAAATGTTAAACATAACAGGTTGTCGCTGCTGTGTGGCTTAAAAAATGTTTTTGATATTGTGGCTGACTTATCTCAGGTAAATTAAGCTGTAAACATATAATATAGGGGGACAGTATGAGCAAAAAGTATGTATATTTTTTTGGTGATGGCAAAGCAGAGGGTACCGGAAAAATGAAGGACCTTCTGGGTGGTAAAGGTGCAGGACTTGCCGAAATGACTAACCTTGGAGTACCTGTACCGCCGGGGTTTACCATTACTACGGAAGCATGTATAGAATATCAGAAACTCAATGATTACCCTGACGGAATGTGGGAAGAGGCTTTGGATGCTTTGAAAAGGCTTGAGGCAAGTATAGGTAAGAAATTTGGGGATAAAAACAATCCTCTCCTTGTCTCCGTTAGATCCGGGGCAAGGGTAAGTATGCCCGGTATGATGGATACTGTTTTGAATCTTGGGCTCAATGACGAAACTGTTATTGGACTTGAAAAAATTTCAGGCAGTAAACGTTTTGCATATGATTCGTACAGACGTTTTATTCAGATGTTTTCTGATGTTGTGTTGGGGATAGAGCATAACAGATTTGAGGAGATCATCAGGGAGATAAAAAAGCAGAAAAATGTTGATATAGACACTCAGCTGGATGATGAAGATATGTTTACCTTGGTGGACAGGTTTAAACAACTGGTTAAAAATGAGCTTGGGCGTCCTTTTCCTCAGGATGTTTTTGAGCAGCTTAAACTTTCTATTAATGCTGTTTTTGATTCATGGAATAATCAACGAGCCAAGACTTACAGAAGGCTTAATAAAATACCGGATGAATGGGGTACAGCGGTCAACATTGTGGCAATGGTTTTTGGAAATATGGGAAATGACAGTGGTACTGGTGTTGCTTTTACCAGAAATCCTTCTACAGGAGAAAAAGAGTTCTTTGGAGAATTTTTGATTAATGCTCAGGGAGAAGATGTTGTTGCCGGCATCAGAACCCCGGAACCTATTTCACAGTTGAAGGATGAAATGCCGGAAGTTTTTGAGCAGCTGGAGGAAGTTTACCGAAAACTTGAAAATCACTACAAAGATATGCAGGATATTGAATTTACTGTGGAGAGAGGTAAGCTATATATGCTGCAAACCAGGAATGGTAAGCGAACAGCCAAAGCTGCGGTAAAAATAGCTTACGATATGTATGCCGAAGGTCTTATTGACAAAAAAACCGCTGTTATGCGTGTAGCCCCCTCCCAAGTGGATCAGTTGCTCCATCCCATGATTGATCCTGAGGAAAAGTATAAGTCAATTGCCAAGGGATTGCCAGCATCTCCCGGAGCTGCGGTGGGGAAAGTGGTTTTTACCGCTGAAGATGCTGAAAGCTGGGCATCCAGGGGCGAAAAGGTTATCCTGGCAAGGAATGAGACATCTCCTGAAGATATCGGCGGTATGGATGCAGCCGAGGGGATTTTGACAGCTACAGGTGGTATGACCAGCCATGCAGCTGTGGTTGCCCGGGGTATGGGCAAGTGTTGTGTGGCCGGTTGCGGTGCTTTGAGAATAGATGAAAAGAATAAAAAGATTACAGTGGATAATCATGAAGTAGTTGAGGGAGATACAATTACTATTAACGGTACAACGGGTGAAGTAATTCTTGAGAAGGTTAAACTGATAGAGCCTGAATTATCAGGAGAATTTGCTAAAATTCTTGAATGGGCTGACGAATTTCGAACTTTGGGTGTAAGAACTAATGCGGATACCCCCAAAGATTCTGCTACTGCTCGTAAATTTGGTGCCGAAGGTATTGGTCTTTGCCGTACGGAGCATATGTTTTTTGAAGGTGACAGAATAGATGCGGTAAGAGAAATGATACTTGCAGAGGATGAAGAGGGCAGAAAAAAAGCTCTTTTTAAACTAAAACCGTACCAGAAAGAGGATTTTATAGGAATTTTTAAAGCTATGTCTGGTCTGCCTGTTACGATAAGGCTTCTTGACCCGCCTTTGCATGAATTTATACCTCATACTGATGAGGATATGCAAAAGGTTGCCGATTATTCAGGTGTAAATGTGCAAACACTTAGGGCTAAAGTAGAAGAACTTAAAGAGTTTAATCCTATGCTCGGTCACAGGGGTTGCAGGCTGGGTATTACCTATCCTGAAATATATGAAATGCAGGTATATGCAATAATAGAAGCTGCATGTGAAGTAAAAAAGGAAGGTGTTGATGTACTGCCTGAGATTATGATTCCCCTTGTGGGACATGAAAAGGAGCTGGAAATATTAAGACGTATGACTGTTACTGTAGCTGATAAGGTAATAAGCAGCTACGGGGTTAATCTTGATTATCTTGTAGGTACAATGATAGAGCTTCCCAGAGCTGCCATTACTGCTGATGAGGTGGCAAAACACGCCGACTTCTTTTCTTTTGGGACAAATGATCTGACCCAGACCACATTCGGTCTGAGTCGTGATGATTCGGGAAAATTTTTGCCATCATATATTGAAAAAGGGATTTATAAAACGGATCCTTTTGTATCTATTGACCAAAACGGTGTTGGTGAGCTTGTGAAAATTGGGGTTACCAAAGGTCGCTCACAAAAAAAAGATCTCAAAACCGGTATTTGCGGTGAGCATGGGGGTGACCCGGATTCTATAAATTTCTGCCAGAAAGCCGGTTTGGACTATGTGAGTTGTTCCCCTTTTAGAGTTCCTGTGGCACGGTTGGCTGCTGCACACGCGGTGTTATCCGAATAGTAAATGTGTACGGGAAGGCATATAAGGCCTTCCCGTGATTTTGGTCATTATTTTAGTGAGGTATTATGGGATTATATAGCGGATCATTAACTTTTTTCAGATTATTTTACGATGAAAATATTACTTATTCACTGAGTGAAATAAGTGAAAATTTACTTGAATATTCTTTTGATAGGTTTTATGACAGCAGCAGGCCTGTAAATTATGGTTTTGTCCCTCTGAATTACCCCGATTATGCGGATTTTACGAGCTCTGAAATTCTTTTTGATAATGCTTATGTTTTTTCTGTGCGAATTGATGAAAAGAAAATAAATAAAAAATATTTTGATATTAAATTTCAGGAAATGAAAAAAGAATTTCTTGAACAAAACAAAAAGGATTTCCTTTCTAAATCGGACAAAGAGTTTATAAAAAATGCCCTGACTAATAAAATGTTTGCAGAAACCCTCCCCAACACATCCCTTGTGGAGATAATATGGGAGATGGATGAGCGTCAGGTTTTTGTATCGAACATTGCCAGTAAATCTTTTGAGGCTGTGGTGCATTTGTTCAGGGTGGCTTTTGACTTAAACCTTTACAGGGATTCTCTAATTGAGTCAGCCAGAAAGAACATTTCTGAACACTACAAAATAGATGATTTGAAAAATGTTACCCCTGCTAATTTTTAGTATAATGAGGTGAATTTTGGCACTTTTTGCAGATATAAGTAAACGGGATATCTCCTTTTTGGAGTCGGAATTTCTCACTTATTTGCTTATGAGGTTTTTTATAGGTGATAATTCCGTTAATATAAATGGGAGTGATTTTTTCTATATACCGGTGAAAAACATTGTTTTTTCCAATGAAAACACGGGAGAAAAGGTATCCATAGAAACTGAAACCATTGACACATGCAAGGAACTATACACTGCACTGAAAAATGCTAAATCTGTTTCGCTGTTGCAGCTGCAGCTTAAGAATGAAACGATGTCGATAGATATTTGTCTGAAAAATGCCCCCCTTCGGATAACGAAGGTCGGTGCACCGAAAAGTATTGCGGAAGATTATGTGGATAAAATTATAGAGCGGAAGCTTTATGTCAGGACTGTTTTTGATTTTTATGATATTATGATTAAAGATTTTGTAAATATTCGTATCAGTAATGAATGGTTCGATTTTTTGAAAAACTTCAAAAATTTTCTGAAAACTGTCTGATTTTGTTTTTATTCTGGGGTTCAAATGTTATAATTAATTATGAATCTCCCGAGGATAATTGAAAATATTTTTGCTGTCAAACTTGCATATCTTGCCGTTGACTATAAAGGTAGCAAAGTCCTGGAATATACCCAGGATATTAATTCCAATATGTCTCTTGACTTAAATGACAGAGATTTTCACTGCCGGCTTGAGTTTTACAGGAAAGAAAGTCTGACAGATGATGATGCTGCTAATCTTCAGGGTCTTATTTTCGGTTTTGCGGAAGATTCCTGTATTAGTAATTTTTCCGAAATCTTAAATTGCACAGATATTCTTTATTCTGTACTAAAGCATGATTCGATAGATACCGTTATTTACAACATGATTGAAGGCCTTTTAACACATGATAATTTCACTAAAGCCGGTATTTTCTTTTTAAACGAGACGCTTATGAAGCTTAAAGGCGTAATATATGGTCATGTGGCGAGTGAAGTGAAAATCGATAGCTTTAATTTCAGGAGACTGTCCATTCCTTTGGAAAAAAGAAATCATTTTACTGATATAATATTCTTTGATAAAACAGATACCATCAATACAGATATCCTGAATTCTGAAGCTTTGAGCAGTTACTTTAATAATGAGGTGGCCTGTTGCGGCATTTATTCTTCTAAAGGTCCTGTTGGCGTAATTTTAGCGGAAGCTGAAAATTACGATTCATACAAGATGAATCATTTGCGGCTATACAGCAAAATTTGTTCGGTAGCTTTGGAATTGTCCAAAATGTTGAAAAGACTGGAATTTGCCATACAGGATATTAACTATTTCAGAGAGAACCTTTATAAATCTGATAATTTTGCTCAGATAGGGAAATTGGCGGCAACGGTTGCCCATGAACTGAAGAATCCCCTTGTTGCAATAGGAGGGTTTAGCAGAAGGTTGGAAAAGTTTGTTTCAGAGCCAAAGGCACAGAATTATCTACAAATTATTTATTCAGAAGTGGACAGACTAGAAAAGATTGTTTCGGATATTTTGCATTACTCCCGTGAAATTAAACTGAATAAGGATTTTATTTATATCCACGATATCATTTTCGAGGTTGTCCAGCTTCTGGATTCACAAATGAGACTCAGCGGTGTTGAATTAAAGTATTATTATGACTACAGCTTTAAAATTCATGCAGACTTAAAAAGAATAAAGCAGGTTTTTCTGAATTTATTAGGTAATTCCCTTGATGCAATGCCTGATGGAGGTATAATTGAAGTATACACTTATTCCAGAGAAAAGTTTGACGTAATTGAGATAAGGGATAGTGGCGGCGGGGTTTCAGAAGAGAATATAGAGAAGATATTTGAACCTTTTTATACCACAAAAGAAAAGGGAACAGGGCTTGGGCTGCCTTTATGCAGAAAAATTGTTAAATCACACGGCGGTGAGTTGACACTTTCAAACTCTGGTGATGGAGTTAGGATTCTGTTGGAACTGCCGAATGGCGGGAGTTAAAATGAAAGAGAAAGTTTTGGTTGTAGATGATGAAAAAGGTATTAGAGAATATTACAAAGATCTTTTGCAGGAAAACGGATATGAAGTTTATACCGCAAAAAACGCAAAAGACGGACTGCAGGTTGCCAGTGAAAATGAACTCGATCTTATCTTGCTGGATATTAATATGCCGGATTTGAACGGACTGGATGCTCTGAAAAAAATTAAAGAGATGGATGCAAGAATTCCTGTTTTTCTTTTGACAGCTCATGAAAAGTACAAAAGGAATTTTGCATCACTGTATGCTGAAGAATACATTGTGAAAGATAAAAAACCGGATTTTATCGTTCGCAAAATCGGAGAAAAACTAAGATCAACGGCGTGACGATATTTTAGCTATTTTTGTCCCAAATTTTTTCAATATTTTCATGCCGGCACCTTTTTCTATTGCATCCATGGCTCCTTCCTCTCTGTTAATTTTAAAACCGTACAAATCTGCATACTCGGAAAGGTTTTCGGACATAGGTGTTGACGGACCGAGGATTACTGTTTTGCAATGATTGGGTATATAGCAGAAAAAATCTTCTGTTGTCTTATTTACAAGTGTCGTCCCGCTTATAATAACGATATCGCATTCAGGGAATTTTCTTTTGGCATACGCCGGATCGTAGGTGCCCTCAATATCTTTAAGTTCAAAGATGTAAAGGTTTTTTACTATCGGGGAGAGCTGTTTGATAACAGGGCGGAAATATCCCACCATACCCACATTTTTATTCCGAAAATCTATATTATCGTAGATGTCTGTTTCGGTATTATAATCTTTGAGCACAGAGTTTACTGTTGCGAGCCCTATTGCTGATTCAATAATATCATAGGAGTTTATAAGATGAGCTATTTCAGATGCAGGCCTTTTACGAAGGTCTTCGCTTAGAACATTACATCCGGAAGATATTTGATTTCTGAAAGTATAAGCCAGCCCCACGCCACTTTGTGTCTTAACTGCAACATAACTCAAGCCCAAAACGTAATCTTGCACAGTTAAATTTTTTGTTAAGGCAAGACTTTCCTCCAAAAGGAGGTCTGAAAAAAGTTTTTCTATATGCATTAATTATGCCTTTGCCTGAGGATTGTTAATACATCTTCGAATTTTACATTTCTGTATTCCAAAGCCACCATTACATGATACAACAGATCAGCGACTTCAGAAGCAAACCTTTCATCATTTTCTGTGAGGAATGCTTTTAAAAGTTCGGCATTTTCTTCTCCCAGCTTTTTTATAATTTTATTCTCACCTTTATCTAACAGTTCATTTGTGTATGAGCCTTCTTTTGGATATTGTTTCCTTGATCGGATAGTTTCTACAAGCTGTTTGATTATTTCCATGTCCATATATTCCCCCTCATCTTCTCACTTCAACATTATTTGCAGCCAAATAGTCTTTAACTTCCCTTATAGTATATTCTTTAAAATGAAAAATGCTGGCAGCTAAGGCTGCATCTGCTTTTCCTTCAGTTAGACCTTCTCTTATATGTTCCGGTGTCCCGACTCCACCTGATGCAATTACCGGTATATTTACCGCTTCTGCAACCGCAGCGGTAAGTTCAGTGTCGTAACCGGATTTAGTTCCGTCTTTGTCCATACTGGTAAGTAAGATTTCCCCGGCACCGAAATTTTCCATCTTTTTTGCCCACTCAACAGCGTTAATGCCGGTTTCTTTGCTTCCGCCGTGGGTAAAAATTTCCCACAGATTATCAGAAACCTTTTTTGCATCGATAGCAACTACTATGCACTGAGACCCAAATCGGTAGGCTGCATCTTTTACAAAGTCAGGATTATAGACTGCTGCCGTGTTTATTGAAACTTTGTCGGCACCTGCCTTGAGGAGTTTTCGAATGTCTTCTGTTTTTCTTATACCGCCACCCACAGTAACAGGCATGAAAACACGTTCAGCTGTTTTTTCAACAACATCGATAATAGTATCCCTTTTTTCTGAAGATGCCGTTATATCCAAAAAAGTCAGTTCGTCTGCCTCTTGCCTGTCATATTCTTCAGCAACTATTACAGGATCACCTGCATCCACTAAATTTAAAAATTTTGTCCCTTTAACAATCCTTCCATTTGCTACATCAAGACACGGAATAATTCGTTTAGCCAGCATTTCTGCTCCTTTTTGCACATTTGTCATAACCGGAATTTCTCTGCATATACAACAAAAACTTGTTCTTTAGGTATATGGCTAAAGTTATCGTAATCGCCTTCCTCATGTGAGCATAAATGTTCAATATATAAGAATCTCTTTGGGTTATATTCATTTAAATACATTTTTACTCTGTTGATTGCATCCGGTACAGGAAATTAATAACCAAACAAAGGGGACAGTAAAAATAACGTTTTTCATATGGCAATATTAGAGAGTTAATTAAATTTTTCAAGGATTTAATTATTCAAATAAAAATGTGAGATTACTCTGCTGAATCAGCGGATATATTCCACAAAATTACAGTTGTTATATTCCTGAATATTAATGTCTTTGCCGTCTTTTATGTGTAAAGTAATTTTGTCTTTTACCGGTGCCACTAACATACCGCCGCTTTTCAACTGCTCAAAATATTCATCAGGGACATATTCTGTCCCGCAGGTGAAAATAATTTTATCGAAAGGCGCTTCTTCAGGCCATCCGTATTCTCCCAGGGAAAGTTTAAAAAAAACATTTTTGATAAATAATTTCCGTATTTTATCCGAAGCTTTGGCATATAGCTTTGGAATACGCTCAACAGTGTAAACAGATTCGGCAAGTTTGGATAATATAGCTGCCTGAAAACCTGAACCAGTACCTATTTCCAGAATTTTTTCATGTGGTTGGGGGGATAAAAGATATGTCATAAATGCTACTGTGGATGGTTTTGAAATGGTTTGTCCGAAACCTATCGGTTGAGCATCATCCACATAAGCAAACCTGGCAAGAGCGTCATCTATGAAATAACTACGTGCCACTTGTTTAAATGCCTGTATGATTCTTTTATCATTTTTACAGTTTGCTGCGACAATGTTTTTGATGAAACTTTCCGGTACCTTGCTCATAAAGTGATCTGTGTTCCTATTCCGGAATCTGTAAATATTTCCAGCAGGACGGAATGCAAAATCCTGCCGTCTACAATATGTGCCTTACTGACTCCCGCTTCAAGAGCAATAAGAGCTGCATCTGTTTTTGGAATCATTCCACCTTTTAAAATTTTTTCTTTTTTTAAATCAGCCAACTCAGAAGATTTAATAGAAGAGATAAGCTTACCATCGTGATTTAGCACCCCTTTGACGTCAGTAAGCATTATGAGCTTTTCCGCTTTTACAGCAGCCGCTACCGAACCAGCAACAATATCAGCATTGATATTGTATGCTTCAAAATCGTCTCCGATACCAACAGGAGCAATTATTGGGATAAAGTCTCTTGAAATTGCTTCTATAACACCAGAGTCCACTTCCCTGACCCTGCCAACGTGTCCAATATCTATAATTTCCGGTGCCTGCAAAAGGCTTGAATCATTTTCAACCATTAATTTTTCGGATTTAATCAGGTGGCCATCTTTCCCCGACAAACCAATTGCTGAACCGCCGTTTTTATTTATCAGATTTACAATATCTTTATTGACTTTGCCTGCCAGCACCATTTCAACAATATTCATTGTTTCCTTATCAGTGACTCTCATCCCGGAAATAAACTTTGTTTGTATCCCCAGTTTATCAAGCATTTCAGCAATTTGAGGACCGCCTCCGTGAACAATGATAGGATTAATACCGACATATTTAAGGAGAACTATATCTTTGGCAAAGTTGTTTTTAAGGTCTTCCTCCACCATAGCGCTCCCACCATATTTAATGACTATCGTTTTTCCATAAAATCGTCGTATATATGGTAAAGATTCTATTAATGTGGATGCTTTTTCAATAAGTGTTTTCACGTTATATTCCTCCGGAGAAATAATATATTCTCATAATATGAAAGTCAATTAATGTCTTTTTTTTGTGGTGCAAAATTATGATTTTTTTAAAAAAGTAAAAAGTAAAATATTGACAAGTTATAGAGTATTTGATAATGATATCACTCTCGTATGCCTTTTAAAAAGGGCTTATGGTTGCGCCCGTAGCTCAGCTGGATAGAGCAACGGACTTCTAATCCGTAGGTCGCACGTTCGAATCGTGCCGGGCGCGTGTTATGGTGGGTGTAGCTCAGCTCGGTAGAGCGCTGGATTGTGGCTCCAGTGGTCGCGGGTTCAAATCCCGTCACTCACCCTCCCCCAGATTTCAGCGAGTGTGGCGGAACTGGTAGACGCGCTAGACTTAGGATCTAGTGCCTCAGGCGTGGGGGTTCGAGTCCCTCCACTCGCATTGGAATGGGTTATTGTTGCCAGGGTATAATAAAATATATTGCGGGTGTAGCTCAGCTGGNNTGGATAGAGCAACGGACTTCTAATCCGTAGGTCGCACGTTCGAATCGTGCCGGGCGCGTGTTATGGTGGGTGTAGCTCAGCTCGGTAGAGCGCTGGATTGTGGCTCCAGTGGTCGCGGGTTCAAATCCCGTCACTCACCCTTTCCCTGATTTCAGCGAGTGTGGCGGAACTGGTAGACGCGCTAGACTTAGGATCTAGTGCCTTCGGCGTGGGGGTTCGAGTCCCTCCACTCGCACTTTTGGGTGGTTATCATTGCCTTGGTATTTTACATATACCGCGGGTGTAGCTCAGCTGGTAGAGCGTGACCTTGCCAAGGTTGAGGTCGCGGGTTCGAGTCCCGTCACCCGCTCTCTTTTTCTCCTTTAATATCAACGATTTAATTTTTGCGTTTTTCCACCTGTGATAAAATTGTGATAATTTAGGCAATCTCCAAGTAATTTTCCAGATTGGATTCATTGCCATTATCCACATATCTGGCATAAGTTTCATATACCATCCTGAGACTTGTGTGACCTAAATTTCTTGCTACGAAAGCGGGAGTATCTCCTGCCATAAGACTTAAAGAAGCGTATGTATGCCTGCACTGATACATTATCCTGTATTCAATTCCAAGTTTTTTAAGTGTTGGTATCCATACATTCTTCTTTATGTTTTCGGCCTTATTATAGTGAATTCCAAATTGGGTGTTGAATATGAATTCTGAGCCTTCGACCCGAAAATTATCAAAATGATCATTTAGTGCTTTTGTTACAGTCTTTGGCAGTTTAAGTTTTCTTATCGATCCTTTTGTTTTAGGAGGAACAATCTTTCCAAGAGATACATTTTCACATACAAAATAAGTACCGTCTTTTTTGTTGTAATTCTCCCATTTCATGGCAAGTGTTTCTCCGAGTCTCATCCCAGTAAGTAAAAGCACACAGAACATTGCATAAAATTTTGGTTTATGTTCCTTAACGTGTCCCAGTATCTTTTTAACTTCATATTCATTAAAGGGGTGAATTTCTTTTTCCAGTAACGGAACTCCTTCACATTCTGACATTAGATTTTTGTTCACAATTTCTTTTTTAAGTGCAAGTTTGTAAATCTGACTTAGACATAATCTTGTATTCTTTATTGTCTTTGGGTCGTATCCTGCATCCAAGAGCTTTTCGATAAAATTATCCAAATCTCTGAGCTTAAGATTCTTTATTTTCTTTTTCCCCAGGATTTTTACCGTCCTGTTACGATAATCGGCATAAGACCTCAGTGTCTTGATTTTCTTGCCACGCTTTTTGCAGTTTTCTAACCACTCATCTGCCAAATCTTCAACAGTAGGATCTTCATGGATAATAGCTTGGTCGTTTTCTTCTTTTTTATACCCAAATTTTGTCAGATTTTGAGATTCAGGAAACCACTTAATGTAGTCAAAGATTCCATGTTTTATCTGTCTTTTTATTTGACTGCACATTAATAAAGCTTCTTCTCTGTTAGCTGCAGTATCGTCTAACCCAATCGGTTCACGGCACTGTATTTCTTGGAACGTGAAGCTAATCCATAATTTGTTATTACGTTTGTAAACACCCATTTAGCACCTCCGAGCCTTAGCCCAGAGGCCAAAATCTTGTGATAATGTTTCTTTTTTGAACAGTATCTTGCCACCAAAATTAATATAGTGTCTGTCTTTCTTGAATTTTCCCTTTGATTTCATATTTCTGATGTGCTGTTCATGGCACCTGAATAACTCTGCAACTTCTGAAACTGTTAAAAGAACATTTCCATCATCTGCCAGCTTCTCTTTTAGTTCTTCGAGTTCTTTGATCAGATTATAATATTGATCTGTAATGTCAGTCAGCCTAAAATCGTTGTCATTGCCTGACTTAAGGAAAATTCTGGATTTGGCGGCAAGTTCGTCCTCATCTCTCCCTATTAAATTGTCAAACAACGGCGTTACATTTTCTGTTGCTTCAATATTACCAGATCTTTCAGAATCTTTACAGGAGTTTTTCATATGATTATCCCCCTTTCTCAAAAGAAAAAGGGATAATCATCCCTTCAAAATTTTATCCCCGCAGGCAGCTATACTCACCGAATTATTTTTATTTTTTATTTTGTATAGCCCGCTCAATCTTAGTATTACAAGGTTTAAACCTTATAATACTCCCTCATTTGAACTTTTTATAAATATATTAGCTGGGTTTAAGACAGGTTTTACACGAGTTTGATATCGTGAATAGATTAATCCAAAATGGATAAAATATCCGATATTTGGACATACTCTAATTGTTTAATTTGATCATAAAAGTAGAAAATGTTGCTTTAAAACAAGGTATGACTTGTTTCTGAAGAGTCAAGAAGAAATTTATTGCATCACTAAATATCTACTCAGGAGGTAAAATTTTTCCGTATTTTCTTCTCCATTTTTTAATACTATTAAACTCTTCAAAAGTTACGGTTATATTTTTCTTTCCTTTTAATGATTTAATTATTTTTGTAACGTTATACATTAATTCTGGCTTTCCAATTTCCCTGAAAAGTCTATTTGCAGCATACAATGTATCTTTGATATATGACTTTGATATTTCGCCCCGCCAGCAGGAGCTTTTAAGATAGTTATAATAAGCATTACGGTGGTCATTATTCAACATATCCAGGCTTTTAATTTCGGGATATTTGTCAGTAATAAAATCAAGAAAATTCCTGATTAATCGGTATGTTTGTTTAACACTTGATTTAGCACCAGTTATCCTTTTCTTTCTGATAAATTCTTCGTACAGATGATTTTTCATGACATCCTCCCCAAATAAAATTCAGTAATACTGGCACGATGGTGCCCCAGCTCTTCACTAATAATAAGACGAGCCTGATAATCATTTTCCTTTTTAACGGGATTTCCTCCATTAGATTTTACTGGCGGTTCATGTCCCGTTAATTCCTTGTACCTTACTTGAGCATAATGATGTCTTTCTCCATGAAAATTATATTTTTCTCCGACCGAATCCCTGAAATCTTTTGCAACGTTATAGGCAAATCCCTGCCATTCTCTGTATTTGATATGATCAGGAATCATGGACTTGCTTATCTTATATTCCTTGCGAAAATCTTTTACCTCTTTAATTAATTTCTGTTGAGTTTCTGTTGATTTAAGCGTTCTTGCATGACCTCCTTTGGTACCGTGGGTAATATTTATCGTTCCGTTCCTCTTTAACTCTTTTCCAGAAAACTTTGCTGCTTCCTCAAATCTCAGGCCGATTGTTCTTTGTAGTTCCACCTGGAATTTTAAAGCCTGGTATCTCACATCTCCAGTTTTTTCAAATCTATCCCCAAGATAATCCAAAAACCTATTGTGCACGTTTTCGGACACACTTTTATCCTTGTCACTAAACTGTGTGCCTCTGCTTAAACCGTATTCTCTGGCCGAAATTTTCAAATCATCGCGATAATAAAAATCAAAAACTGCATTAAGAGATGAGATAATGTTCGATACGTGTCCTCTTGATATTTCTTTGTTATCAAGACGGTCAAGTAAATGATTTGCAAAGTGTTCCATATGTTCTTTTTCAAAACGGGCAATATTTTTTAGTCCGTACTCATCTTTTGCAAATTCAGCCAAAGTTTTAATAGCATGCGCCGAACGCCTTACTGTTCCTTCATTTCCAGATTTCACAGTACACATTGCTAATCTGAAGGCTGCGGCCTTTCGGCTTAGATCTCTTTCACCAATAAAATTTCTTTTAGACATACTTCACCCCCTCTTTGGATATAAAACTGCCAAATAAAAGTTTGGGCTGATCAGCCCAGCAATATTTCTCCTAGTAATTTTTCGGGTAGTGAGTTTTGATAGACAATACGCTACAAAAAATCTATTTTAGCGATTCCTCTTGGTTTCGGGCACCAAGAAAGCCTGTATTATCTATTATAAACTCACATCTTTATGTGAGATAACTCGGGGATCATTGGACACAATTATGAGTGGCGTAGCAACCTGATAGCACTTTAGCTGGACTCGTATAACGGCCAACTAAGGTGACATAATTGTGAATTATTTAATTTTCTACATTTTCTGTAAAAAAAGATTAACGTCTAAAGCCGTGAACATAGGCTTAGGCATATTTTATTTTTTCCTTCACATATAATATGTGAAGGAAAAAATATATAATTTGTATGATTTGGTATTTCAGCTTCGCTGACATCAGCAAATGCTGATGAGCAATATTGGACATAACTCCATTTTTGGATTTTTTCAGAATAGTTGAACTTAAGTCTAAGTTATGGAGCAGTTCTGGTACGTCAAGGGGAAATTTTAAATTTTTTGTATTTTTTTATGGTTGGTCACAAATAGGATCAAAAGCCATAAGAAGGGTATTTTCTTGTATCAATTTTCAAAAAAGATCCCAAGCCACTGGATAAAGCAGAGGCTTTTTATGACCTTTTATGTGACATAATCGGCAAAAAACTGTCGAATGCCGAAATGCTATCTAAATTGTTGTCATTACAGATAAATACCAGCACTAAGCAAAGCAACCACAACGTTATGGTGTCGAAAGAATTAAGCGAAAGGGGAATAGCTTTATCGACGATAATAAGGCTATATATTCTTTAGTCTTTTCCTTTCCTTGAATCGCCAAACGATTTCAGGTATATTTATAATGTTGATATTTTTAACAATAACTGACTTGATATCAAACTAACTGATTTGGTGCTGTAAATATTATGGAAATTTCAAACTTTGACGAGGATCTAATAGATCTGCAAGGATTTGCTGATCGTTTGGAAATTTTTATTGATACTGAGTCTAAGTACGTCAATGACAGTTTAGTTTTATGTTTGGACGGGAAGTTTGGCTCAGGTAAAAGTACATTCCTGAAAATGTGGGAAAACAAGATATTAAATGCTGAAAATAATGATGATAATAAACTAATTGTAAATATAAGTGCATGGGAGGACGATTACTGTGGAGATCCTCTTTTCTCAATCATATCTGTATTGCTTGATGGATTAGAAAAAATAAACAAAGATACAGAAAAACTTCAAAAGATCGCAAAGGATACAGGATGGTTTTTAATATCCATTGGTGACCAGGTTGTAAACAAGATATCAAGGGTTAACATTTCAGAAGCAACCGATGCTGTAAAAGTAAAAAAAGAAGAACAAAATGTTTTATCTCCCTTTGAAATATTTGTAAAAAGGAAAAATGCTTTAAAAGAAATCAAAAACACAATCACTGAGATTATAAATGAAAATAATCTGAAGCTTTTAATTTTTGTGGATGATTTGGATAGATGTAGACCAGATTACGCTATTTCCTATTTAGAGACTATAAAGCATATTTTTGATATTAGCGGAATTACATTTATTTTAGCTACCGATTTAAAACAACTGGAAAATTCTGCTAAAATAGCTTTTGGGCATAAACTTAATTTTCAGGAATACATAAGAAAATTTATTCATAGACAAGTTTCTCTACCAGCACCAGATGATAGGGCTTATGGAAAAATTGCCACAAAATATGTGAAGTACTATTTACAAGATGGTGAAAGGTATTCTCTGCTCAAATTAGATGAAGATCAAATCCAGTGTATCATAGAATTAATTAGTTCCTTTAAAATGACTCCCCGCCAAATTCAGGAAATATTCAGAATAGTAGGTCATATTTTTGAAACTGATGAAAACAAAAAAGGCTCTTTTAATTGGTTAGTAGGTGTTGGAACAATTTTAATGTCCATATTAAGAGTTTCTCATCATAAATCATATGAGAAATTAGCAAATAAAGATTTAGAGATTAAGGAGGCAGCTGAATTATTTCGAATAAGGGATGAACATAGATCTGAGTGGTGGTTTACTTTTTGCCTATCAGGTCATGGACTGAAGGATAATGGTAAAAGTTATGAGGAAATATTTAGAGATGCAGGCTATATAAATACTGCCGAGTCCTATGATTTTAATCAAATGTTTATTCGTTGGAATGGAATGTGGGGCATTTCAGATGATAATCAATTTGCTAAGATTTATTCAAAAATTGAAAATGTCTTAAAATGGAGTTGAGTTTTAAAATTTTCAGAGCTTTGCTTGACAACTGATCATATGAAAGGAATAATTGCTCATGCATTCCTATATAAAAAAATACATCAGAGAATTAGATAAAGGTTACAAGACAGGCAACACAACAGAACATTCCTATCGAGGCATTTTATCAGATTTATTAAACTCAATACATCCAAATATAATTATTATCAACGAGCCTAAGAGAATTGAATGCGGGGCTCCCGATTATATCATTACCGATAAAAACAATATTCCCGTTGGTTATATTGAAGCAAAAGATATTGGAAAGTCTCTTGATAGTCCAGATCTAAAAGAACAATTTAATCGTTACGTAAACTTCCCCTTTAAGTGGACAGTTTTTAGTTAGAGAATTCTGTTTTTTCCATCATATACTCAGCTGGTGTTAAAT
>DDHP01000053.1 GCA_002338145.1 Deferribacteraceae bacterium UBA1873
TGGAATTATGCAAAGGTCTCAAAGTGGGGAGTGGTTATTCATAGTTATTTGTGTAAATAAAAAAGCCGGAGCATGGGCTCCGGCTTTTACGTATATTACAAACCTACAGTTGGTTAGTATCTGTATGTAGCCGAAACATACCACTGATCAACCTTGTCCACTACAGGTACCATAGTGTTGAATGCAGTAGCATCTTCAATTTTCACGGGCTGACCTATTGGGCTGCCGCTGTTTGTATAATCATAGTCGTAGTGTATATAACCAAGTGTTAAGAAGAAGTTGTCGCCAGCAACGGGCTGGTGATAATATGCTTCGTAAACATCACCGCGCGTGGCAACTTTACTTCCTACAATTGCATCCTCACCGGCTGTCATACTTGTCCAGTATTTTGAACCGTGGTTGTATTCAAAGCCCAATTTACCTTTTGTATACGGGAGCTCAGGAGTCTGAATACCTGTCCAGAAGGAATACCCCGGTGTGTCATCAACCATTGTGTCCTGGTCCATAAACTGAAACATTGCATTTTTAGATTTGCCACTAGGATCGGTTTTACTCATAGCACCGGAAACAAACCATTTAAAGCCGAAATTCTCACCCTTTAGTAAAAGAGTCTGCATATCAAGATCACCTATTTCACTCGTTGGCTCAAATCTTGAAGTATAGCCGCTATAGTTGGGCTCAAGAGTGTATTCATCATATGATCCATCTAAAGTATAATCTGTACCGTGTACTGTAAAAGGCATTGCAACAAGACCGGTAAAACCGTCTGTTACACCGTAAGCGTGAGCCCAGTTATACCATAGCTCGTATTTACCGTTTACAACCAGATTGGCTATAATACCGAACATATTTACGTCGTTGACATCTGCTTGAGCATTAAAAGGATTGGCTGTGCCCCACTGACCTTCAAAACCCTGACCGTAGCAAAACTTCAACATTGAACTTAAGTCCCATGTGTCAAAGTATTTTTCATGATTAAATCCGAGTGAAGCACCATCAAAGTTCCACTGAATAATGTGGGGCAACGGTGAGCCACCCAGTACTGAATTCTCCCTAAGTTCCATTGGAGTACCGTATGTGGATGGTCTGCGTCCAAAGGAGATGTGCCAGTCAACAGAACTTATGCGGTTCTTATAAACAAAAATTGCCCTTTCAACATGTACAGTGTCATCTGTGGGAACTTGTGCTGAATTGCCGTCCAAATGCATGCTGTTAAAATTACCGTTATAAAAACGAATGTCAGTAGATTCCCCGAAAGCTTTGTACATTGTCAGACGACCGCTAAAAGAAACGTGCTCATTGACTTTGCTGTTTAAACGGATTCTGAGCTTGTTTGTAAACATTGTGTCGTTATTAGAGTCTGCTTTTTCAGAGGGCATATTTTTAAAAGCTTTTTTTATTGCTTTAAGTTCATTTTCACTAAGACTTCTGTCGCCAAGCATGTCAGCGAACATATCACTAGCAAACATCTGCTGAGCTTGAGGACCAAAATTATCAGTGTAATAACTTTGCTGGGATGAATCTAAGTTATTCCAAGCATCTCCAATCATAGCAGATACTTCAGGCTTCTGCATAAGCGAACCAAAATCTGCCTGGTATATTTCCATAAAATCATCATTCCACCTGTCTGGGTCATTACTGTCATTAGCATCTATCAAGCTTTCACTCATCCAGAGCTGCATCATGTCGTCGCCAAAAGCGGGCATCCTTCTCAAATCCTTGTACTGGATACTGTCAAGCCGTGTCCTCAGCTCCACACTGAGATTCAGTGTGTCCTGGGCAGTATGGCGTGTGTTCTTGTTAACAAAATCGGACATCATGTCAACCTGCTGTTGTAATTCCTGAATCTGTTTTCTCAACTTCTGCAGGTCCACATCATCCGGAGCATCTGCAGCAAAGGAAAAACCAGCCATTAAAAAAACGGCCAAAAGTGCAACCAGAAACTTCTTCATAACTACCTCCACTTTTTTAATTTTTGTCCATAGGACAAATAAAATTTTGAAATCAAAAAAATTAGCCAATTTGTGAAAACATACAAACTTAATCAACAATCTTTGCAAAAAAAAAGCAGGAGGAATATTATTCCCCCTGTAATAAATTTTAACCGCAGGTTTCAGGTTGTGCGGAATCGAGAGCGTGATCGTGAAGATACTGAAACATATCTTCCCATCCCTGTGCTCCGCCTCTTACTTTTACTTCATCCAGTTCGCCATTTTTATGGACTTCTTTGATTTTGGCATAGTCATCAGCAAACCACATTTTCCACTGAGATTGAGTCTTTGAAACAGGACTAAGTGCCGGTGATCCCTGAACTGAGCCATCATGGCATGTTAAACGGCAACTCGTTTTCCAAACTCTTTTGCCTCTTCTTGCATTTCCTTCTGCAAATACTAAGGAAACACTGAAGACTACAATAAACAACAGCATCAAAAACCCTACAAACTTTTTGTTCATATCTACCTCCTTTTTTTGGCTTTATGAGCCTTTCGTTATATATTTATTAATCAATATTGAATCCAAAAAAAATCAAATATCAAAAACTTCTTTGTAAATATTGTCTATATCTTCAATAAAATTATATAAAATAGCCACCGTTTCTTTATAAAAGCCTATTTCAGCGTTTTCGTTAACATTATTGTAAAATTCGGGAAACATAGGTTTAATATAATTGCTGGTCACATTGATTATTGCATATAGATATTTTAATTTTGCTTTTTTATCAGTGCATCCTGTAAAACTTAAAAACAGATGTGAAAGATATTCAAGCATTATATAAAGATTGTCTTCCAGCTCTTTTATATCATCATTGATTACAAAACCGGTAGATTCCATGAGCTCCTGAAGCCTCACAGTGGAATCTCTTTTAACCAGCCTTTCAGAATCCGTATAAACGGAAGAATACAATGGCGCCGGTACGCCTCCAATATTTGCAACAAACAGCTTTACATATTCTGTTTCCATTTCATTTTTTGATGGCAGTACTAAATTACTTTCGGAGTATTCTGCAAGAAAGTCCTTAAATGTAGAAGCATTTTCACGGATTGTATTATAAATATCGTCATTGGGGTATCTGAACAGAATTGACAAAAACATGAAAACACTGGACAGTGATTCACATGCCTGGATATCAAAATCATAGGAAAATTCAAAATTAGATGAAATATCCTCTAATTTGGAAGATTCTAATATTTCACGAAGCTTTCCATAATTATCAGGCAGGACACTTTTTTCTTCCATTTTTTTCAACATAAATACCCTTCTATATAATCAAATATCAATATGTGTATATATCATCATAGATGATTTTTTATATTTGTAAAGAGTTTTTTGTATACAATATACATTTTTTTAAATTATCATGGGGAGTGTAAGTTAATGTATTGTTACAACATGAAAAAGTACTCTTTTATCTTTGTTTGTTATATTGTCTCTTATTGTAGAGATTTCTACCCGAGCACTTAAAGAGTTAAGTACGCGGTTGAAAGAATGCCTATACAAAATTATCTTCGCTATGCTCAGATGCTACAGGGTGACAATTATGGGGTTATGCAAAGGTCTCTAAGTGTTGTTGAATTTTTTTCGTATGTTGTGCAACTCTTTTAATAACAGTCTTATTTCCTGTTTTGAAATATTGGTTGGTCCGTAAGCTTTATTGTAATATGTTTTAGCTATTGTTTGCATTTTTTCACTGATTTGTTTGTTCTTGATTTTTTCAGCTGAAGCTAATAATCCTTCGCCGGGGCTGCGTGTTACGCTCCACTCTGCTAACGTTTTGTCAAAATAGTCAATAAATTTCTGGTTTACTGTTTTTTTCTTTTTTCTGAATGTATAAATATAAGTAAAAAACGCTATAGATATAAACACGAAAATGATTGTTTTTTGTAAGAAAGAAATGTTTAGATTCCAGTCTCCAAATATTTTTTTTGCTTTATTCAATCCTTTCAGTTGCTTGGAAAAATCATAGTTAATAACAAAAATGTTCCAGTAATAGCTCATTTTGTCAAAAAAAAGCTTATAACGTTTCATAAATTTCAATCGGCTTTTATCGGTGTATGCTTCAAAATCGGCTGGCGTGGGGTCAAAAGTGTGCCATGATTTGCCAATGTAAGCTTCCACCCACACATGAGCATTACTTTGGAGCACGGTATAATATCCGCTATTGTCGTAATATCCACCTCTGTATCCCCCTACCAGCCGCGCCGGTATACCATTTAATCTCAGCAAAATACCCATTGCAGATGCAAAATATTCGCAATTGCCCTTTTTCAGGTTTGTAAGAAATTCCTTTAAAGGTGCTTCTGAAACGGGTAAATTCTTCTGAGTGTATTCAAATTCATTCGAGGTGAGGTAATGTAAGATATTTTCAGCGGCTTCACTGAGGGTGTTGCCTCTTAATTTTTCTGAAATGATTTTTATCTCTTTACCTATTTCCGGTAGCTGAAGATAAATGTCTTTGTCCGGAGGTTCAGTTTGAAAGCTCTTGTTTAAGCGAGACAATCCTTCGTAGGAAGTCTTTGATTTTATCGTTTTTTCTGAAATGTATTCCTTTCTGTTTTTATAATGGTTAAACTGTTTTTTATAGTTGATTTTTTCAGGGATATTCAGTGTGTACATTATCTTACGGTTTGTTGGATTGAGATATATTGTATAGTTGGTATTATTTTTATAGCTATTTGAACTACTCATTTGGCTCTCATCTTTTTCTCTATGTCTGCTATTCCACTGATTGTTTTGAAAAGTGTCAAAAACAGCTCCCCGCCAATACAGATAATTACTGTCAATTTTCTTCATTTCTGCAATAAATGCAGTTTTGTCATTATCCTGTATTGTTTTTATGCTTCCCAGTCTGACACTGTCACTGAAACCTGTTTCAGCAGTTTGTTGGTTATTTAAAAAATCCAGCATTGGATAGTCTGTACGGGGTAATATCAGAAAGAGCAATACAGCTGCAGGTATTGAACAGAACAATATGATTAAAGATGGCTTTAACAGTTTGTAAAAATAGCGTTTATTAATTCTGCCTGTGCTGTTATTCGCCATAACGTTCAGAAGTATCAGTTGTAAAATTATCAGAAATACTTCCGATAAAATATATATTACAAAAATCATACTAAGATTTAGCAGAGAGGATGCTGCCAGAATAAAAACTGCCATTAGAGTTATCTGCATAAAATCACGGTATTTTTTTTGTTCAAGTAATTTCAGTGAAATTAGCATAACCAAAGTATTAATCAGTGTAGTATTCATTTGGGAAATTTCGAAATTTAAAACAGTGGCAGCAATGACTACGATTCCTGATAAATTTATTAAAAATCGTGGAAAATACAGTTCTATGTATTTTAGGTTCCCTATATTAATTCCAATTGCTGCTGTAAAAAATATTGTAACAAAAATGTTTAAATATCCAGCAACTGCAATAATTGCAACGACACTGATGAGAAGTGTATTTAGAGTAACCAGTTTATTAATATTCATAAAGTGCCAGCTCTCTTAATAACATTAATTTGTGATAATAAGTTTTTGATGGTGGGAAAAAATTATCATTTGTTATCAATCCCACCGGTATGTTTTTGTTGTATGCTTTAATGATTTCATTTGTGGCAAAAGAAATCATTGTCTCCGGTGATGTTTTCGGGATTCTTATATCTATTATTATCGGCGGTGATATCTCTCCTGTGAAAAGTTTCGTTTTGAGTTTATCTGTCCTGGCGTAGTGTTTCCAGTGAATGTGTCTGAAATTGTCTCCGGGCTCATAGTTTTTTATATTGCTCAACTCTTCTGCAACTTTATCTGTTTCATTTGAGGTACCATCTGTTTTTTCATTATCTTTTGCAAGGTTGAAGTTTTCATTTTCCAGTGGCTCCGGGAAAACTATTGTTTCTGCATTAATCAAAACCTTCCTGCTTCTGACAAAAAAGTTGAAGGGAAATGAAGAAAAAATGTTAATTTGCTTAATTTCGTGGATTCCTCTTGAATTAAATAGAATTTTTTGGGTATTAGTTATTTTTTGGTTGGCAGATATTATGTCTACAAAACTGACACTGCCGTTTACTTCAATATTGAGGAGATGCGAATCCAAAAACTTATTCTTACTGATTACAGAAATATTCAAATAAAAAGGTATGTTTGCATAAATCTCCTCTGGAAAATTAATTTTAATTTCCGTATTATCTATATTTTTTTTACCGAGAAAGCCGGATACGGCCATGATAGCAAGCAGAAAAGCAACAATAATAAAAATAAGATTGTTGCCGGTGTTAACAGCTGCAAATCCAAGGAATAACGTTATGATAATATAAAACCAACCTGCTTTTGTGAATTTAATAGGTTTTGTGTGTTTGTCTTTAAATCGGGTTGATTTTAAGCGTGCAGAGGCACTGATTCCAATAAGGATTTTACTATCTCCGCTTTTTCGTTTTCATGTATATTGTTTTTTAAGACCACTCTATGGGTCACAGTATATTTCATGTAATCAAGAATATCTTCAGGGATTACATAATCTCTTCCGGACATAAAAGCACTGGCTTTTCCGGCTGTTATTATGGAAAGCATTGCCCGTGTGGATAAACCTATAAGAAAATTTTCATTCTGTCTTGTGGCATTGGCAAAGTCCAATATAAAATTATATATTTTGTCATCAACAAAGATATCATTTTTGATAAATGAGATGAGATCAAGAAGTTCTTGCTTTGACAAAACAGGTTGGGACCGGCTTATGCTGCCTCTGCTGCTGCCGCCTTTAAGTATTTCCAATTCATGTTTTTTTTCCGGATAGCCCAGATTTATTTTCATCAAAAATCTATCCAGCTGTGATTCCGGTAACGGAAACGTACCATGTTGTTCGGCAGGATTCTGTGTTGCAATTACAAAAAATGGCTGTGGCAGTTTATATGTCACACCTTCTATGGTCACCTGTTTCTCTCCCATAGATTCAAGAAGCGCACTTTGGGTTTTTGGTGTTGCTCTGTTTATTTCGTCTACAAGTACTATATTGTTAAATATCGGACCTTTCAGAAATTCGAAAGAGTTGTCTTTTTTGTTGAAGATGGACAAGCCTGTTATATCCGTAGGTAAAAGATCGTTTGTACACTGAATACGTCCGAAACTTAATCCCATCGATTTGGCTATAGCAAGTGCAAGGGTTGTTTTCCCCAGGCCAGGCACATCTTCAACAAGTAGATGTCCTCTGCTAAAGAGTGTTAACAATGATAGTTTCAGTGCCTTTTCCTTACCATGAAGATATTTATTAAAATATTTATATAGTTCTTTTAATTTGATTAAATGCTTATCCATTTTTATCTCCTATATTAAAACCTTTGAATCCCTCCCAATTGTTACCCTGTAGCATATGAGCTTGCCTATGATAAATTTGTGTAAACAACCTCTTGTTTCAGGCTCCATAACTTATTAATAAACATAGATCCCGAAACAAGCTCAGGATGACCTATTATAGTTGTGCAAAGCTCTTAAATTATCTGTCTTTTGACAGATGTTCCAGCATGACGCGCTTGTGTAATTTAAAAGGTCTTATATTTATATTAACCGTAAACAAGATATAGTTCAACTAATTCTGTTTGTAGAAATTTTTCAACCTAAAAATTGAAACTACGGTACAATATTTTTGTGGTTATGCAAAGCTCTCAAAAGGTGCGATGGGTAAGTTTGGCTGTTTTGGGTTAGGAGTCAAGAACAAGGAGGAAGAATAACCTCCAAAAAAGTTTACAGCTGGGAAAAATTTAAATAAGCAGAAACGCAGATATATTTGTTATATCAGAAAGTGATTCCTCGGTTTCACTTCGTTCCACTCGCCCTGACATAAAGTCCTGTCATCTCGATCGGAATCGAGCACCGAGCACATAAATATTTATGTGCTCGGTGCTAAATAAATATGCAATTATGCTTAAGCTATAAAGCACAATAATCAAGCATCTGATTGTGTTTATTAAAAAGCATAAGTGAATTTAAACCAAGTGCTCTGACCCTCGGTTTTATTTTTGGCTTCCATTTCCCACTGGGTCCTTAATTCAAAAAACATATTTTGGTACTTGTAATGAATGCCTGGTCCCACTGCAAACACCCGACTTTTATGTCCTTCATCCTGCTTTAAGTTAGCTCTCAGCACAGTGGACACACTATTTAAATCATAGTCGTCATCTGTTATTTGCTGGTAATAGTAGCCGCTCAGTCCGATTCTCAAGTTCTTCGTTAATGCGTATGATGTACTGTAGTCAAAATGAAATTCCTGACCTGGTGTTTTATCTACATTAACGCCGTAAAGTGTTGGGGAGTCATTCTGCTTTGTATTGAAATCGTACATTGCTTTTATGGAAAATTCAAACTTCCCAGGCAGATAGGTTATTCCGACTACAGGCTCAAAAGTCCAGAAATTTTGCCCTGAATTAGCCAGATTATCGTCATCCTGATTGTAGGCGGGTATGTAGATATCCATAAGTGAAATTACTGTATGAAGTTTACCCTTCAGAAAATTGTGAGAAAGAATAAACGGACTGTAAATGAAGTAGGGGATATTAGTGTCAGAATAGGATTTTTTATTATCCGGACCTACATCAGCTTTAAAATCCAGCTCAGTGCTGATAATAGGGATAAAAAGATGTTGTCCGTAGTTGCCTCCTAAGATTTTTTTATCGGAAATGTAAATAAATCGAAAAACATCGGCTACTACCCTGACTTTGTCAAAGGCATCGATACTTTTTCCGTCATTATCTTTCATTTCGTCAGCAGCGTAATAGTAAAAATAGTTTGTGAAATAAAAGCCAGGAGGAGGAGCTGCTCCAGCCATAAACCCTTCTGCTCCGTTAGGATATGAGGCTCCGCCGCCGGCATAAGATTTTTCCTGTGTAAAAAAAACTCCTATTAGTGCAAAAAGCAGTAATATAAAGAATATTTTTTTCATAACTAACTTCCCCAGTTTGATTATTCATTTATTTAAAGCCCATTTCCGAAATTTTCGCAAGTCCAAATTGTCAGCTGTCACGCCAAGAGATTATGTTTGATGTTTGCAAAACTTTAAATAATTGATAAAGTATAATCAGAAAATGCTGAGGTGCCGGTGACTGATAACAAAGGCAGTATAAAATTATTAATTTGCTTGTATTAAGTGCTGTTTGCTTGGGTATTAAGGTGGTTATGATGAAGATTTCCAAAATAAAAACGAACATTTATAAAATATCGCCTGAAGATTATCAGGGCATGAATGTTCCTGCATATATTTACGCTTCTGGGCAAATGATGGAAGATATTTTGAAAGATGAGAGTTTTATTCAGCTAAAAAACTCTGCAGTTTTACCAGGTGTATTAAAAGGTGTGTACGGAATGCCTGATATGCATTACGGATACGGTTTGCCTATAGGCGGTGTCCTTCCTGTGCGTGCTGACAATGGAGTTATAACTCCCGGTGGAGTGGGATTTGATATTAATTGTGGAGTGAGGCTTGTTGTTTTTGATATTGAACGAAAAGAGCTTTCTGATCCTGAAAGGTTGGTAAAGAAACTGTATAGGTCAATTCCTTGTGGGGTTGGAGAGGGTGGTAAGATAAAACTTTCCGGAAAAGAGATAAAACGCACAATGACAGAAGGTGCCAAATGGGCAGTTGCAAGCGGTTTTGGCAATGATGGTGATCTTGAAAATACCGAATCCCGTGGTTTTTTATCAGGAGCGGATCCTTCCCTTATTTCTGAAAGAGCTATAAAGCGTGGTTATGATCAATGTGGAACCCTCGGTTCGGGAAATCATTTTCTCGAAATAGGCTCAGTTAAGGAGATTTTTGATAAAGAAAGTGCAGAAAAACTTGGGGTGGAAAAAGGACAACTTACTCTGATGATTCATTCGGGCTCGAGGGGCTTTGGACATCAGATTTGTACTGATTATCTCGGTATGTTTGAAAAAGCGCTAATCAAGTATGGTATTTCTGTCCCGGATAAGCAGCTGGCGTGTGCCCCGTCGAACAGTATCGAGTCTCAGAAATACCTCTCTGCAATGGCTTGTGCTGCCAACTATGCATGGGCCAACAGGCAGATTCTTATGAGCTTTGCGGTTGATACGATAGCCGATTTTTTCGGAATCAAAACGGCAGATTTTAAGTACAGGCTGATTTATGACGTTGCTCATAATATTGTTAAAAAAGAAAAATTTGTTTTGGATAAGAAAGAATACGATGTCTATGTTCACAGAAAAGGTGCAACCAGAGCTTTGCCTCCGGGACATGCCGATTTACCTAATCATTTAAAACCGTTGGGTCAGCCCGTTATTATCCCAGGGGATATGGGCAGATATTCTTATTTGCTTACAGGTGGAAATAATGCAACTGAACTTTCTTTTAATTCAGCCTGTCACGGAGCTGGTAGAGTCCTTAGCCGTAACAAAGCTGTAAGAGAAGCAAAAAACCGTAATATTGCTTTAGAACTGCAAAAGAATTGTATATATGTTATGAGCAGGGGCAAAAAAACATTAAAAGAAGAGATGCCGGATGCGTACAAAGATGTTGCAAACGTGGTTGATGTGGTGCATAATCTGAAAATTGCCGAAAAAACGGCGAGAATTAAACCAATATGTGTT
>DDHP01000080.1:0-124 GCA_002338145.1 Deferribacteraceae bacterium UBA1873
TATCAGCGAAGCTGATATTTAACTGGGTAAACCCTGTTAAATGCTGCCCAGAGGCAGCCCATCGCAGATGGATTTAACAGGGGCGAGCGGAGTCGATAGGTCCCATGTCAAACGACGTCATTAC
>DDHP01000080.1:416-7900 GCA_002338145.1 Deferribacteraceae bacterium UBA1873
GAAACTTGGATATGTATATATTTTTACTTTATAATCAGCACCAGTTTCTTTATAATGAGGTATGGATACAAGTGCAGTATTTACCGATAAGATTAAACGAAATTTAGGTACCAAAGAGTTCGAAAATCTTAAATATCTTTGCAGGCATTCAGAGTTAATTGCCAAATTTCTGCTCAATCATCCGGAGATAATCGATTATTTATACGATAATCTCAATTCCGAACGCAGTGTGGAGACAATATTTAAAAGTAATGAAGACTTGCTGAATTATGAAAATAATGAAGCAGATTTTCTGAAAAATCTCAGAATTATGAGGATGCGTGAGTATTTATTGATAGCTTATAAAGATATGATTGAAAAAGGCAGTATTAAAGATATAACGGCAAACATCTCATCATTTGCTTCAATCGCTTTAGAAGCTGCCTATAAAAAATCTTATAAAGATTTAATCAGTCAGTATGGAATTCCTCTTAATGAAAATAATAAAGAATGCGCCTTTTGCATTATTGGACTTGGCAAACTGGGAGGCTGGGAGCTTAATTTTTCTTCTGATGTGGATATAATGTTTGTTTATGAAACGGAAAAAGGCAGCACAGAGGGCGGTATTAAAGGCAGTCTGGAAAATCATATGTTTTTCGTAAAACTGGCTGAAAAGATAAAGTATTTTATTTCGGAAAATACCGAAGACGGAATAGTGTACCGTGTGGATTTAAGGCTCAGGCCGGACGGAGATAAAGGGGCTATTGCACTGCCTTTGAGAAGCTATGAATTATATTACGAATCTTACGGGCAAAGCTGGGAAAGGATGATGCTTCTTAAATCATTGCCGGTAGCGGGTAGTCTGGAGCTGGGGAGAAGATTTTTTGAGGTGGTGAAACCTTTTGTTTTTAAAAAGAGTATCGATTATAAGCTGATTGATGAATTGTCGAGAATAAAATCAAAGATTAATGAGCGTGTAAAGTATAAAAAAGATAAAATGAATGTCAAGCTGGGAAAAGGCGGCATAAGGGAGATTGAGTTTATCATTCAGGTGCTGCAGATACTTAATTACTCCAAATACCCGGATGTGTACAGACGTAACAGTCTTGATGCTATACGTATTCTGAATGAGTATAATCTGCTTGGAAAAGATGAATCTGTTTTTTTGAGTGAAGCATATATTTTCCTGAGAAAACTGGAGCATATGGCACAGATTGAAAAGGGGTTGCAGACGCACAGAGTACCTTTTGATTCCCAAGGATTTGATAAATTTCTTGAGCGTTGCGGATATACAGATAAAGAACATTTTTTTAAAGACTATGATTATTATACGAGTAATGTAAACCGTATTTTCAATGACATCCTTAAAGAAAACGAAGTAAATCCTGTATCGATAGTTTTTGATGAGGAAATGGGCAATGAAGATATAGCTGAATATCTTGAAAGCATAGGGATAAAAGATGCAGAAGAGTGTGCCGGGATACTTGCCAAGATTGTCAGCGGCAGAAAATCACGTCCACGAAGCGCTTCAGAAACCCAGATTCTGGCAAGGCTACTCAGCCTGGTGATAAACGAAGTAAAGACAACTCCCAATCCTTTAACTACACTTGGCTATTTTGAAAAATTTTTTTCCACGAATAACACTATTCATTTCTTTTTTGATATATTTTGTGAAATGCCGAAGATTTTAAGCAAAATTACCACTATCTTTTCAATCAGCCCTTATCTCTCCAATATTATCATTAAAAACAATAATATATTGGATTATATTTACGATCCAAAAAATCCTTTTTATAAAGAGGATGAATTATTCGAAATATTGTACAAAAATATTGAGGATATAGACGATGATGAAGAATACGAATATGACAGTATCAGAAAAAAACATCAGGAATTGTTATTTAACATAAGCTATGCATATATTAACAAAGATATCAATGTGATACAATTTAACAGATCCCTCAGCAAGCTGGCTAAAGCGACTGTAAGGCTGGCTTTTATTAGGGAGGGAAAAAGACTTACAAAGAGATTTGGCAAGCCTAAGAATCCTGAGAAAGGAGACTGCGGTTATGCTGTAATAGGGATGGGGAAACTTGGCAGCGAGGAGATGAGTCTGGGAACCGATCTTGATATGATAGTTCTTTATGAAGAAGATGGCGAAACTTTATCTTCCAACAGTGTCAGCAATAAGGTTTATTATTCAAAACTTGTCCAGAAGGTGATTTCTTTTTTATCCACCATAACGGTTTTCGGTCAGCTCTACAAAATAGATATGAGACTCCGTCCCAGCGGGGCCAGCGGTACACTTGTAACTTCACTGAAATCTTTTGAAAATTATCAACGGGAAAAAGCAATGACCTGGGAAAAACAATCCATGCTGAGAGCCGATGTGATCTACGCTTCTGCCAGAGGTTTAAGAACCCGTTTTGATGAAATCAGAACCAAAAACCTTTTTGATAGAAGTATAACCAAAAAAGAAATTTATGATATACATGAAATGAGACAGCGGATTGAAAAAGAAAAAGGGACGGGGCTGAGCTTTTATGATATAAAAGCAGGTTTTGGCGGTATAGTAGATATTGAATTTGTTGTACAAATGTTGCAATTGGTTTTTGGATGTGAATACGATGAAATTCGGGTGACGAATACCCATGATGCACTGCATTCATTAAAGAAACTAAACCTACTTTCAAACCGTGATTTTTACGCTTTGCATAATTGCTATCTTTTTTACAGAAATCTGGAAAACTTGATTAGAGCTTATCAAAATACCTCTTCTTCAAGACTTCCAAAAGATAAAAATGTGCTTAGTCATATAAGTACTTTTTTTGGTTTTAAAGAAAATGGATACGAAAAACTTTTCAAAGAGTATGAAGCAGTCAGAAAAACTGTCAGATCAACATATAACAGAATATTTGAAAGATACCTATGAAATCTGTAATTGCAGTTCTTGACTATGATGTTTTCTACGATTCATTATGGGAAACTGCGGAATATGCAGCCTCTTTTAATGTGAAAATTTGGCTCAGAATCAAAAACAGGGATACAAAGTTAATCTATGAAATAGCCTTGCACCTCAGAAAATTTTTGCCGGAAAGTTATCTTATACTGTCTGAGCGCCCGGATATTGCCACGATATGTTTTTTTGACGGCGTTCATCTGAATTCACATTGTTATCCGCCGGATAAAGTGAAACAAAATTTTCCTGAACTGGATATCGGGTATTCAGCCCATAGTCTGGAGGAAATATATAGTGTGTATGCGAATTATTATACGTTAAGCCCTGTTTTTCAAACAAAAAAAGAGTTTGAAGTCAAGCCGCTGGGCGCTGTGAATGTAAGCCGGACACGAAAAAAAATTTATGCCCTGGGCGGTGTAAACTCTAATAATATAGGTTTGTTGCAGGGAAAGGGATTTTACGGTGTTGCCGGTATTTCCCTCATCAGTGAGCTGGATAATATAAAAAAATATGTTTATCCCTGATAACCCAGTCTCTTTGAAATTTCCTTAGCATATTTTCTGAGGACAGGTAAAATCTCATCGTACATTTTTTTGTCTGTCATTCTGGATGCAGGTCCGCTGGCGCTTAATGCTGAAACCGGAACCCCAAGATAGTCCTTTACCGGAACAGCAATGCATCTTACTTCTTCTTCAAATTCTTCATTATCAATGGCATAATCTACTTCACCTATTTTTCTCAAGTGAGATTTTAATACAGGAAGAGATGTAATGGTATTTTCTGTATATTTTCTCAGCCTGGCGCCCATATAAATTTTGTTAATTTCCTCTTCGGAAGCATATGCCAGCTGAACTTTTCCTATAGCTGTGCAGTAAGCAGGGACATCTCTGCCAACTCGGGAAACAATTCTAACAGTTTGCGGTGCTTCCACAATATCCAGATATATTACGCTGCCTTCTCTGAGAATTCCTATGTATACCGATTCATTGATTTTTTCTACGATTTTTTCCATAAAAGGTTTTGAAAGCTTTAATATACCCAGCTTGTTTATAAATTTTTGTCCCAGGTTGAAAATTCCTATACCCAGCCTGTAGTTTTCAGTATTCAAATTTTGCTCTATGTAACCTCTGGATTCCAGCGTAGCCAAAAGCCTGAAAACGTTATTTTTATGAAGTCCGAGAGTTTTGCTTAATTCAGTTACCCCGAACTCTTCCTTTTTTTCAGATGTCCTGAATACTTCGAAAAGCTCCAGTGCATGTTGTACAGATTGTACTGGTTTTACATTTGTTTTATATGGCATTGTAATCTCCTTTTAAAATCGACTAAAAAAATATAACACTTTTTTGATTTTATAAAAATCTTGTTTAAATTCTCTAATTCTTATTTTTCCTTTTGTCAACAATAAACTGGCACAAATACTTATCAATTATATCACATGTATGATAATAATGATATTTAATTAAATAATTTTGAAATAAAAGTGTTGACAATTTTGTTAGCAACATCTAACTTTCAGTTTGATATTTCAAGTTTCGCATTTTATTAAGTAATTGTGAAACTTGTGTTGTTGAAAGAGGAGCGGAAATGTCAGATAACAGTATGTACAAAATACTTCTTGTGGGCAACCCCAATGTGGGAAAGAGTGCCCTCTTTTATAAACTAACTGGTAAATATGCTTCTGTATCCAATTATCCCGGCACAACGGTGAGCATAACCTCAGGTAAAATGAGTATCGGGGAACATCATGAAGTGGAGATTATAGATACACCGGGATTTTACAATATGATGACGATAACGGAAGAGGAAAAGGTCACAAAGCAGATAATTTTGGATGAGCATCCTGATGCTGTTGTACATGTGGTGGATGCAAAGAATATTGAACGGATGCTTCCTCTGACATTGCAGCTGATAGAGGCAGATCTGCCTGTGATACTCGTATTGAATATGTTTGATGAGTTGAAAAATCGCGGGATGGATATTCAGATTTCTCACCTTGAGCATGATTTGGGTATCCCTGTTGTGGAGACTGTTGCAATTAAAGGCGAAGGTGTCAGTAATCTTATTTCACGGATTACCAGTGTTGCTGAAGGCCGGTATACGTACGAAAAACTGAATGTTAATTACGGAGAAAAACTGGAAGAAAAAATTGCGGGGATTCAGTCTCTTCTGAAAGGTGAGTACGCAATTTCGAAAAGAAGTATAGCGCTACTGGCTTTACAGAATGACAGCGATATTTTAACGCATATAAAAAATGAGCCAGAATTTAATAAAATCAAAAAGATTGTCGGTGAGGAAGATGCTGCAGAAATAAGCTTATCCATTTCGCATGTTTTGCATAATCTGGCATCATCAATTATAAAAGAGCACATCAAAAATAGTACTAAGAAGCAAAAGAACTCTTTTCAGAGTTTTGCTGATAAAGTTACGTTCCACCCGGTGTTCAGTCTTATTATTGTGGCAATAATTCTTTATTATGGATTTTACAAGTTTGTCGGGCAGTTCGGAGCGGGTTTTCTTGTGGATTTTATTGAGGTCAACATATTTGAAAATTACATAAATCCTTCCGTGAATAGCTTCTTTCGAAGTATTTTGGGTGATACGATATTTTTTAACCTGTTTGCCGGCGAATACGGCATTATTACACTGGGACTCAGGTATGCTATAGCAATTGTTCTGCCCGTTGTGTCAACGTTTTTTCTGCTTTTCTCGGTTATTGAGGATTCAGGTTATCTTGTCAGGCTGTCAATGTCGCTCGACAGAATGTTTAAGAAGATAGGCCTTTCAGGACGGTCCGTTATTCCTCTTATTCTCGGTTTGGGGTGCGGTACAATGGCCACCATTGTGACCCGTACACTGGAAACGAAAAGAGAACGTTTTGTCGTTACTTTTCTTCTGGCTCTTACCATCCCGTGTTCAGCACAGCTCGGTGTAATATTGGGGATTCTCGGAGTATCGTTTACTGCTCTGGCTATATGGTTTGTTACGATACTTATTGTTTTTATATTTGCAGGTTTTGTTCTGAATAGATATACAAAAGGAGAGCCAGCCACATTTTTTATGGAGATTCCACCTATAAGGTGGCCGAAAATCGGTAATGTGCTGGCAAAGACATTTAACCGGCTCAAATGGTATGCTTTGGAGGTAATTCCTATCTTTGTTTACGCCAGTATTCTGATTTGGGTGGGCAAAATTACCAAAATTTTTGAATTACTGACGGGATTACTGGCTTATCCGGCGAACTGGGCAGGATTGCCGGATAAAATGGGTGAAATATTTTTATACGGTTTTTTCAGAAGGGATTTCGGTGCAGCCGGGATGTATGATCTGACTGATGTAATGACATTGAGAGAATTGACTGTGGCTACAGTGATATTGACTCTGTTCGTACCGTGTATTGCACAGTTTTCCGTCATGATCAAAGAGCGGGGGACAAAAACCGCAGTTATGATTTTTTTGGCAGTGATACCCTTTGCATTCCTGGTGGGAACGATTCTTAACCAAATTTTATTATTCTGGGGTATGGCTTGAAAAAAAGAATGAGAATGAGAAATAGAAATCGAAAAGGCGGCTTTGAGAGTACCGCTGATTCAGGCAGGATGAGACTTATGGAAGCCACGATTGGTGATAAATATATTGTAGAAAGTATCGATAAAGATGATCCGGCAATATTGCGTAAACTTTGTTCCATGGGCATACTGCCGGGAGTGGAAGTGATTGTCAGACGTAAAAAACCTACTATAATATTTGAGGTATACCACAGCCGTTTTGCTGTCGATAAATTGATAGGAGACAAAATTTATGTCAAACAGCTACACTCACACCGCTAAAGTAGTTGAGAAACAGGGAAATAACTTTATTAAAGTTGAAATTGTGCCCATGAATGCATGTGCATCCTGTTCTATTGCAAGCAGCTGCTGCGGCGGAGAGGAGCTGTCAAATAAGAAGTATTTTGTATTGTATAACAGTGTAAATGCAGAAGTTGGTGATGAAGTGGTTATATCCATCTCTGCCAAAAGTCTCTTTAAGTCGGTAATGGTGGTTTATGTTATTCCTATTTTGCTGCTTCTTGTGGTGGCGGGGATAAGCACAGCGGTTTTTGATAAGGATATTTATACGGCTGTTATCTCGCTTGTGTTTCTTGTATTGTATTTTGTTATTATTAAGATATTGATTGGCCGTGGCAGAAGCCTGGATGTGACGGTTGTGAGTAAGAGTGAAAAGCAGCTATCAGGACGTCTTGGGTGAAATAGTAAAATGGGGAGTTAGTGAGGTAGGGAGGTAAAGAAACAGAGAGTAGTTTATAATCACAATTGCATATCTGTTTATTATATTGCTTCATATGGTAGAGATTTCTCACTTCGTTCGAAATGACATTTAGGTACTTGTCACCTCGAGCGCAGCCGAGAGGTCTCATTGCTAAATAACGCCTGAGATTTCTCCTCGATGTCTTTCGCCAACTCGTCGAAATGACATACTTCGCACCTCAACTAAAATAATTTATGAGAAGAGACCTTTGCATAACCCCATAATTGTCACCCTGAACTTG
>DDHP01000080.1:8264-8581 GCA_002338145.1 Deferribacteraceae bacterium UBA1873
TGCTGCTACAGCATGACTAAATAAAGCTGTGCAAAGGTCTCAAGAATATATTATTCAAAGGTCTTGAATGATGTGTTGGTTATTGGTGCCCCGCCCTTAATCAAAGATTAAGGGCGGGATAAAAATAACTGTTTTCTTTATCTGTTAAAAATATTTAAAATTTCCATATATTTTTCAGAAGTTTTGCTAACAATATCCTGAGGGAGCTCCGGCCCCGGTGCCTTTTTATCCCAGTTGAGTGTTTCGAGATAGTTTCGTACAAACTGTTTATCCATACTGTTTTGCGGTTTGCCCACTTCATATTCTCCTTCATACCA
>DDHP01000009.1:0-27397 GCA_002338145.1 Deferribacteraceae bacterium UBA1873
TTTTCCAGTTTTCATCCCCTTCAAAAATTACAGAATACTCTTTGGAAAATGATCCCGAATCGATATACTTACTGACATAATCCTGAACTTCTTTTCCGGACGGCCATAAATCCTTCAAATAAATATCCTCACCGTTAACATTTCTTCCAAGCGGTTCCTTATACATGTCAATATCAACACGTCCGGCCAAAGCAAAAGCAAGCACAAGCATTGGTGAGGCAAGAAAATTCGAGCGAATCTTTTGATGAATTCTGGCTTCAAAATTCCTGTTACCTGATAAAACAGAAGCAACATTAAGTTTTGAATTATCGATGGCTTTTTCAATCTCGGGTTTCAAAGGGCCGCTGTTGCCTATGCATGTTGTGCAGCCGAATGCCGTGACATGAAAACCAAGTCCCTCCAGATACGGAAGTAAACCTGAACTCTTCAGGTAATCAACAACAACCTTTGATCCGGGCGCAAGTGACGTTTTCACATAAGCAGGTACCTTCAGGCCGGCTTCAACCGCTTTCCTGGCGATAAGTCCGGCACCGAGCATTACATAAGGATTTGATGTATTTGTACAGGAAGTAAGTGCAGCTATAACAACACTTCCGTCTCTTATGGTAACATTTTCGCCGTTAATTTTTATCGTTTCCTCTTTAATCCCGGCGGGCTCACAACTGTCATCAACCTCTGCATGCTCTTTCGCCTCTTCGTTAAAAGCCGAAATATTTTTTTCATCCACTTTCTTTTCATAGTTGCAGCCAAGTATTTCGTAAAAACTGTTTTTCATGTCCGAAAGGGATATTCTGTCCTGAGGTCTGGCAGGTCCTGCCAGCGACGGTTCTACACTGCTCAGATCAAAATCCAGCACTTCCGTATATTTTATATTTTGAGTGTAATCGTTGTAAAAACCGTTCTCTTTCGCATATTTTTCAACGATTTCAGCTTCTTTGTTTCTGTTTGTAAGTTTCAGGTAATCAAGTGTAAGATGATCAATTGGAAAAAAACCTAAGGTTGCACCATATTCCGGTGTCATGTTGGATATCGTGGCACGGTCAAATACACTCAGATTTTTCAAACCGGCTCCGAAATATTCCACAAACTTGCCGACAACATTAAACTTCCGCAGGATTTGTGTAATGCTTAAAACAATATCCGTTGATGTTACCCCTTCTGCAGGCTCACCTTTTAAATTGACACCGATAACCTCAGGGATAGGCATATAATAAGGCTGTCCCAGCATAACAGCTTCAGCCTCTATACCACCTACGCCCCATGCCATAACACCGATTCCGTTTATCATCGGCGTATGAGAATCTGTTCCCACAAGTGTATCGGGCAAAAGAACGTTATTGTCATTTCGGACAACTTTTCCCAGATATTCAAGATTTACCTGATGGCATATACCCGAATTAGGAGGGACAACACTGAAATTATCAAAACTGTTCTGAGCCCATTTAAGCATGGTATACCGTTCAATGTTTCTTTCGTACTCTCTTTTCACATTCTGATTCAGAGAGTTCAGTGAGCCGTAGTAATCCACCTGCACCGAATGATCTACAATAAGATCTACAGGGACAAGCGGATTGACCTTTTCAGGATCCCCACCTATTTCAGCCATGGCGTCTCTCATTGCCGCTAAATCAACCACAGCAGGTACACCCGTAAAGTCTTGCATCAAAACCCGAGCAGGATAATAAGGTATCTCAACGGGGCTGTCATATGTTCCTTTCCAGTTCAAAATATTTTCTAAGTCTTTATCATCAACAACTCCATTGTCCTTATTACGTAAGATATTTTCAATTAAAATCTTTATGGAAAAAGGCAAAGCTTCTATATTATAGCCTGCCTCTTCCAGACCAATAATATCATAATATTTGTAAGTTTTTCCACCAATTTCAATATTTTTGAAATATTTGCTTTTGTTCATAAACGACTCCTTAACGTAAATTTGCTGTTTGTCACAGTGTATAATAACAAATACTTTAACATTTTGCAAAGAAAAGCATTATTATTACATGTGCTTGAGTCTGCTCTGGTAAGCTGTCAACCTTTTAAGATATTCGGGATATTTTAGCATTGCTTTATTTATTATTTTAAGAGCTTCTCGTTTTTCTTTAAGTTTAACACAAGCTTCAATATATGCGATATAGAGTTCAGGTTCGTCCAGCTTTTCCAAATCAAGATTTTTCAATATGTTATAGCCTTCTTTACTTTTACCACTCCTTATTTTCGCCAGTGCGTAATAGGCCATAACTTCCTCATCATCAGGATAATTTTCATAAGCTCTGTTAAAAGCATCTATAGCATCAGAAAGTCTTCCCATATTTATATATACTTTCCCGCTGGTAAGCAGCTGGTCAGCAAGAAAAATACGCTTGGCATCCACTTTCAGCCCTTCATTTTCGTCTTTTTCTTTGTTAGTTTCATAATCCAGCAAATAGTCATAAGCACTTTTTATAATCTCAAAAATATCCTGAGCTATTTTTTTGTGCTCCCCGGAAGAAAACAGATCAGGATGGTACTTTTTGGTTAACTTGATGTATTTCTGTTTGATTGTATCCAAATCGTAATTATCTTTAGTCACTCCAAAAATTTCAAAATAGTCTTTAGCTTTTATATCCTGCAGAAAACTTTCCAAATCATGTATATCAACATCTGTTGTTGCTATTTCCCTTAAGTATCCCAGTTTTTGAAACACATTTAATATATAAATCTTAACCTTGTTTAATTCTCTCAGACTTGCACTGTGCAAAACATTATTGGTAAAATCATCCATAAGCTGTCGGACAATTTTCAAATCATCGCACTCCTGTATAACTTTTTGTTTATCTTTTATAATTTCATAATCACTTGACAAGTCGATATTATTTTCCAAAGTCAAATCATTGTTTATAATGGAAAATATAATTAAATAAATAAGATTTAAGTTTACATTAAAAATATCAGAGAAACTTTTTTCATGATAAAAAATAACAGATATAGGTTTCTGCTTAATAACCTCATAAAACACCATAGTCTGATAAATTTCCAATATTGGCTCCAAATCGGACATTGTAATACCATTATCATCCATAAGCCTTTGGATGAAACCGTCCACATCTTTACCAAATGCTTTTTCTTCTAAAGTATAAGAACTTTTATTAGCCAAATAGCTTTTAATATCATACTTGTCTGTCACTGAGTACAGAAATTTTAAGCGTCCACCTCTAAAGAAAAATTTCACAGTAAGTTCATCAGTAATAGCTTCCATCTCTCCGGAGAGTCCTCTTTTATATACATTCAGCAAAGAATTAACAATGCCCAGTTCCATTAACTCAGTTTTGTTTTTGGCGGTTTCTTTTAAAAAAAGCAGGCCAAGTCTGTACAGTTTGTCCACTATAAGAAAAATTTCAATCTTATCTATATTAACAGCCTTTTCCAACATATTAATACAGGGATATTCTTCAAGACGGGACAAAAGAAATCCTTCTGTGGGGGATATATAAATATTTTCATCTAGCAATTTTGCTCTATTGAGTGAAAAGCATGAATTTTCACCACCGTATCTTTTATTAAAATATCTGGAAATAAAAAGTTTCAGGTTACTGTAAAATTTTTTTATCTGTTCATTAGCAGTATCGTTTTCGATTATATTACTAATTATTTTATAGGATTCATATATTTTGTTTTTATTAAAAAGTTCCAGTGCAACTAAAAACTCAAGGATGGGATCTTCACTCTCAGAAATTTCTTTCTTTTCCACAACTTTTAACTGTTTTTTATTTATAGCATCGTAAATTTTTTCATAGGTTTCGAACCAATCCCCGCCGGCAAGTCTGACAATTTCACCCACAGTTTTTCCGGAATTTATATAATTCAGCAAATCGCCTTTATAACTGATATTCTCAATAACAGAGTTGTCATCAAAAAAACTGATCATTCGGTTATACTCATCAAGCCTACGCATACCTTCCATCAACACGCTGTCTACATCAACAGATATCTTCACATTCGATGCAACCTGTTTGTCGATAAAATTAAAGAAACCTGATTTCCAGCAAAGAATATGATAAACTATTTGATAAATCTGATTAATAACCATTTCTTCAAGATCTTTTTTGCCTATTATTGACAAATCAACAAAAATCTGCCCCAAAGGCTTTTTTATTTTTTTTTGCATACCCAGTGCTTTTATCAACTGATTTTTTGTTATTTTTCTGTATGTTAGTAAAAGCTGTCCCAAAAGAAAACGGGGCTGATTGGCAGTGGCGTATACTATCTTGCCATTTTTAAAAACAATAGACGCTTCTTCATTTTCATTTTGTAAAAACAATTCCCCTGTTTTGCCCGAAAGGGAAATCCACTGAAAAATATCAGCCAGCGGCATTGAATTCAAATCACCAACTAGCCCTTTTTTGTTTGCATTATCAAACATACAACATCATTGTTATAACTTAACGACCTTTAAAATTTGTTCATGTATTATTGCATTACTTGCCACAATCCAATCTTTTTCAAAATTAAAGTTTTCTCCTTCTATTCCGCTGACCCGTCCTCCTGCTTCTTTCAGTATAATTATTCCGGCTGCAACATCCCAGGGTTTAAGCCCGGATTCATAATAGCCGTCAAAAACACCTCTTGCAGTATAACACAAATCCAGTGCTGCTGAACCGGCTCTTCGTATGCCTCTAGAGTTTTCAACTATATTTTTAAATCTTTCAAAAAGCATCAGATTATTATTTTTCTCCACTACTGAATATGGAAATCCTGTACCAATCAAAGAATTAATAAGCTTTTCAGATTTTGAAACACGAATCCCTTTTCCGTTGCAAAACGCTCCGTTTCCCTTCGATGCTGTAAAAAGTTCGTCCATAACAGGATTATACACTACACCATGCTTTCCTGTATTATTTTCGTAATATCCCAGTGAAACGGCAACAAATGGAAACCCATGGACAAAATTGGTTGTCCCGTCTATAGGATCCAGATAAAATACAGGATTTTCAGTTTTTAATGGAGTAAACAAGGATTCTTCGGCAATAATTTTGACATCAGGAAATTCCCTGCTCAGCTCTTGAATAACATATTTCTCAACCTTTACATCCACATCTGTAACTAAATCAATACTGCTTTTTTTGTCAACTTTGTTTTGAATGTAAAAGTTTTCCTGAATAATCCCACCGGCTCGCCTGCAAATATCTATCATTTTTTTTAACATATTTTCCCTCTTTTATACATTATCTCTCCAAAAAATTATGATTCATGAATGAAATCACACTCAACGAAACAATAATTGCATAATTTTTGCTTTTATTCAATTTCAATATCAGAAATCGCATCAAAATTTATCTGTATACTGTTTATGTAATAGAGCAATACAGGACTCAGGCTAAAAAAAATTATTGATTTACAGCAGATAAGCACACTAATTATTGTTAACTGGTATAAAAAACAGATAATTCATCAAGCCTGGAAAGACATCTGAGAAATTTTTTACCAAAACAGGATTCCAGCATTTCTGCATCGAAAAGATCATTAAGATGATATTTTGATCTGATAAAAATTTTTGTGTTATAATAGTAACAGTTATCAATAAGATGTGCAAATCTAAGGGCCTCATCCAATTCTTCAAACGGACTCAAACCATCGATAAACAAAGCTTCCGTATTTTCAGGAACAATAAAATATTTAAAAGGGTGGTTATCTTTTAATATTGAAATAAGCTCATTATATCCAATCAGACCTTTTGTATCCACCTCATTATCCACTTTGGCAAACTGATCCAGGAAGTAATTCCTATCAACTACTCTTTTCCATAATTGTGATCCCGACTTTTTCCTGTAATCTTCACCTTCCACTAAAAAGGTTTCAAAAGCATTGGAAATAGTACCCATTTCACGAGCGAAATCCTCCACCTGAAAGCGCTGTTTACCCAAATCGGAAGGCAAAGTGTTAGAAGTTGTTATCAAAAGGGTATCATTTTTTATTTCGTTAAAAAATTTAGCCATCATCCTGGTGGTGGCAGGGTCATCAAGCTCAAACTCATCCAGTAATATTAATCTAAAATTCGAAAAATATTTTATTGACTCATCAATCCCCAGGAAATTAAAAAAGTAAGTCAGCTCACCAAAACTGAGAAAAGCTTTCTTCTCAATATCAGCGACATTATAACAGGCGCTTAACAAATGTGTTTTTCCAACACCATAACCACCATCTATATAAATATGTTTGCTGAGACTATCAAAGTCAAAACTACTTTTTTCATATTTTCTAAAAAGTCCTAAAAATCCTTTATTATTAATATTATATTTCCGTTTAGAATCTTTGACGGACAAAACCTTTTGGGACAATCTGTTTTTAATATCAAACTGAGAAGGATATCTGGCATCAGGAATATAGTTTTCAAAAGTGCAGCGGGTAAATTTAGGATGAGGTTTCATATTTTCCATACATTTCTCTATGGAAACATCAAAATTCAATTTTTTAATATCAACAATCATAAACAATCTCTCATCTTTTTGAGAGCTTTTGTAAACAAAAAGAAACCATAATGCAAGCAATAATTATCTGGCGACATCCAGAAATTTATATAAAAATATTTTTTAACAAAACTTAGCCTCTATCATAATAAAAATGCTATTATCGTAAAAATAGAGTGACACTATATAATTTGTCCAGTGTCACCCTGAAAGTTACCCAAAAAATTGTTCTACAATAAGTTATTTTACTAACTTTGAAATATATTTAAAATTCTCCGTGCCTGCTTTGCCCAACAGCTGAAATAATGCAATTTCCGTAACAGTGATGATACCGCCGGCATCTTTCATAAATTCCAAACCAAATTTCCAGTTAAACTTATCTCTTGAACAAACAGCATCCGCAGCAACATGAACGGCAAAACCCGCAGTAACCAAATCCACAACAGTCTGAAGTACGCAAATATGTGTCTCCATCCCCACAATAATGACAGACTCAAAGTCCCTCTCTAAAAAATCATCACTGAAAGATTCTTCACCACAACAGGAAAACGAGGTTTTCTCATAAAATGTCGCTTCCTTAAGTTCAGCTTTAATATCCGGATCCGTTTCACCCAGCCCTTTGGTATATTGCTGTGTATAAAATACCGGAACATTCAGTTTATTTGCGCCTTTAACAAGATTGATAATATTTTTCTTTACTTTCCCATAAACCTTTTCGTCCATTACAGGGAAAAGTTTTTCCTGTACATCGATAACAAGTAATGCTGTTTTCTTTCTGTCCAGACTAAAAAAATTTTCATCGATTGCCTGTAACTCATAATTCATAAAGCATCCCCCTTTTGTTATTATTTCTGAGCTTTTATGTTTTTGACAAGCTTTTCTGCAATTTCAAAACTGGTTCTTGTACAATCATTTATACCTATGCCATAGAGTATATTTCCACCTATATAAAGATTGCCAACACTTGCAGAAGCTTTTTCAATGCTGTTTACTATCTTACTATGCCCCTGATAATACTGGGGTATGGCTTTATTCCATTTAAAATACTGAACCACCTCGGGATGTCCTTTTATACCCAGAGTATCGTTAATTCCTTCCAAAGCCATCAGTACAAGCTCCTCTTCAGGTTTATCAATAATCCAAGGATTCCTGTCGCCGCCCATAATTACTCTCACAAGCTTTTTACCGTCAGGTGCCCGCTCGGGAAATATGCTTGAAGTAAAGAGTGCTCCGAGGATTTTCCTGTTTTCCTTAGGTGGTATCAGATATCCGAAACCGTCCAGATCATGTTTCACATCTTCTTCATCAAAGCCAAAACCTACGACAAAGGCAGGTGCATAATGTATTTCATTCAATGAATCAGAAAGTTCACTGTCCATATCTTTAAGAAATTCAGAAGCAACATGCGAAGGACAGGTAACAACCAGATGATCGAAATCAAATTCATTTGCATTTGCCGTTTTAACATGAAATTTATCGTGAATCTTTTCCACCCTGTTGACATCATCGCCAAAACGATACTCAACATTTTTCGTTTTGCTTGAGAGGTCATTAAGCGCATTTATTAATCCGCCTTTATATGAGGTCAGAACACCACCCGGACCTGCGGGACCGCTTTTTTTATTTTTCTTTTTGAACATTCCTTTGAAAAGGCCTCCGTACGTCTCCTCAAGATCAGCAATAACCGGAAAACAGGATTTTAAACTCAACTTATGAGGATCACCTGCATATACACCCGATACCATGGGACTTATCAGATATTCACATGCTTCCTTGCCAAGTCTTCTGATGGCAAATTCTGCAACTGTTTCATCTTTATCATCCTTCTTCTTTGGAATAAATAACTCGGCAGCAACCCTCAGCTTACCCTGAAAAGATAAAATATCAGATTTCAAGAATTCTCCTGGTTTTTCGGGAAGTTTTACAAGCTTAGAATCCCTCATAATAAAACGTTTCCTGGCAGCATCATTACTTGGAAGAAGATTATCATTTAAGCCTGCATCATCAAAAAGTTGTAACGTATGCGGCTTACTGTTTAAAAACCCATTAGGACCGGATTCTATTGTAAACCCTTCCTTTTTCACAGTATCTATTGAGCCGCCTAAACGATTATCCTTTTCCAGGAGTGTTATTTCACCATCGATTCCCTCCTCAGCAAGCATCTTGTCGATCCAGAATGCCGCTGCCACACCAGAAATACCTCCGCCGATAATTCCAATTTTCATTTTTCACCTCTCTTTTAATAAAAACACACTTTCGGTATATCGCTGATACGTTCAAAAGGTACCAGCGCATAACTTAAATTCTTATAATTATTTATCAAATTACATATTACATTAATTTCTTTTTCAGGCAGCCTATCCCTGTTATTAAAAAATGATCTCACTTGTATTTTAACAATAATCTGCTTTTCCTCCAACCCGTATTTTAAAAAAGAATTGATACTTTTATTTATATACTCCAAGGTTTCAAAAAACGACTTGCCCGTCTCCCTTGAAATCTGCTCATGATAAGCCATATATGCATAATAGGAAAATCCCAGTTTTTTATAACGTTTAATCGACTGTGAATACCATGACATACCGTTAGAAGGATAAGAGGGAGTCTCATAATAAATGTTTACGGCAAATTTCACCCCAGGATTAATACGCTTCACTTCATACCTTAGTTCGTTCAAAAAATCTGATAACTGTTCAGTTTTCCATCTGTTCCAACGTTTGTAATCGCTGTTATTTCTATTGTTGACAAATAGTTTGTAAGGATCAGGCTTTTCACCGGTATCAACTTTATACCTATGTAGAGCCTCTTTGGAAAATCCTTCATTATATCTTAAAATAAAATCATCCTGAATAAGAATGCCGTCAATATCATATTCGGCCAAATCTTTAAAAAGCCTGATAATGTGGTTTCTCACATCCATATGGAAAATATTAACTCCATAACCATTAACATAACGGCCACCCTCGTAAGCCACAGAAAAACCATATTTATCTTTTAAGAAAGACAGGCTCCGGGTAGCCATCCAGGCAAAAACATCTATATCATATTTCCTGGCTTCACTGATAACCCTGCCAAGTAAATCCTGAACAACACATGCATCTTCTGTATCAAAATACACACCACTCCTGCAATCGCTGTAAACACCAAAATGCAGTCTGTCCATATCATTTTGAAACACACGAAAAAAAACTGCATTTATACCATTTTCTTTCAAAACTTCAAAATATTCTCTGAGATTATTCTTATATCTGGGATTAAGATTAAAAATCTGTACAGCTTTAAGCTGTTTTACATCATTTTCTAAAAGGGTAATGCTGCCAGCCTGAACTTTCACAGCAAAAAAAAGTAAAATCAAAAGCAAAAAGCATCTCATTTGCCGGTCTTCAATATCATAGGACTATACGATGTTTCATTTTTGATTTTATCGACTACAGACTTTGCATACTCAGCGTTTGTATCTTTACAACATCTTAGTCTATACCAAATCCCTTTATCACCGAGATCAGCCCGCACAACATACACGTCGGAAACAATTTTTCTTAAAGCTTCAGCTGCCCTGTCTGCATCCGTTTTACTTTTTACTGCCAAAATCTGCACAAGATAATCACCTTTTTTCTTTGATACTGCATCAGTTTTACTACCGGATTCTTTTTCACTTACATTTTTATTGTTTTCTTCCTTTTTACTAACAGATATTTCTTCATTGTTTTCAGCAGGTTTGCCTTTATCCTGAACTTCATCGGTTTCAACACTGCCATGAATCTTATCATTTTCAGACTGCTTTTCATCATCTAAGATACTCATTTCAGAAAGTTCCCGTAAATCTTTTTCTGAACGCTGTATATCGCTTTTTTCATCTGTAGCATTAAACTGAAATGTTTGACCATTGCTGGGATCAGTCAGCTGAACCTGTTGTTCATTGCGGGACTCATTCAGTTGCATTTTTAAATCAAAATACTGATTGGTAAGCTTAATAATAGCAAAAACAATAAGAGCAAAAGCTATAAGAAATATAATACTCAGTATAATAATACCCTTAAAGTCATCTTTTTTATTTTTTTCTTTTACTTTGTCAAAATCGTTCATATCACATCCTTTTTACAGCTTTAACTCCCAAAAGACTTAATCCAAACCTAACAACAATCCCAACCGCCTGGCTGAGCGTCATCCGTGCATTTGTTAAGGATAAATCATCTTCCACAATTATTGCGTGGTTATAATAATACGTATGAAACAATCCTGCAAGCTCACGTAAAAAATAAACAATTCTATGAGGCTGATAGTTGACAGCAGCCTGATTAACAACATTACCAAAATCATACATCTTTTTTATAATTTCAATTTCATCTTTAAGAACCAACCTGTCAAGATCTTTGCACAGTTTTACGTCCATGTTCTTTTCTTCAAGTTTGGCAAACAAACTGCATACCCGCGCATGGGCATACTGAACATAATAAACAGGGTTATCAGAAGTTTTACTTTTAGCAAGATCGATATCGAATTCAAACTGAGAATTAATATCTCTCATCAAGTAAAAAAACCTGGCGGCATCCGTACCCACTTCTTCAATCAGCCATTTTAGGGTTACAAACTCACCTGCTCTAGTTGACATGGACATTTTTTCACCACTTTTGACCAAACTGACCATCTGAACCAAAGCAATATACAAGTTATTTTCCTGAGCACCCAGAGCTTTTATTGCCCCTTTCATTCTTTCCACATACCCATGATGGTCAGCACCCCAAACATCTATAATTTTGTCAAAACCTCTTTCCAGTTTATCTTTGTGATAAGCAATATCTGAAGCAAAATATGTCAATTCACCATCACTTTTCTTCAGCACCCTGTCTTTATCATCCCCAAATTCCGTTGATTTAAACCACAATGCTGAATCCAACTCATAAATTTTACCACTTTCTTTCAGATATTGCAGGGTTTCTTCCACTTTTCCTTTATCATATAATCTTTTTTCCGGAAACCACTCGTCAAAAATCACGCCAAAATCTGCCAAATCAGACCTTATTTCCTCCAGAATATAGTTTTTGCCTTCATCTTTGCAAAGAGTCACAGCAATTGCCTCATCCTTTTTAAGAAGAGTATCCCCATACTTTTTTTGTAAGATTAACGCTATTTTGGTAATATACTCACCTTTATAGCCATCTTCAGGAAAAGCAAAATTTTTATCATAAATCTGCATGTATCTGGCATAAATACTTTCTCCGAGTTTGTTCATCTGATTTCCGGCATCGTTGATATAGTATTCTCTATGAACATTATGCCCCACAGCTTCCAGAATCCTTGCCAGAGAATCCCCAAAGGCAGCTCCCCTTCCATGACCTATATGAAGCGGACCGGTAGGATTGGCACTGACAAATTCCACCTGAACATTCTCTGGATTATTAACTTTTTCAACAAGGTTAGCTTCATCATCGAGAATTTTTTCTAAAAAACCATAAAATTCTTCATATGCTATAAAGAAATTAATAAAACCACCACCTGCAATCTCCACATGTCTGAAAAAACTTCTGTCAATATTTTCCAAAATATCCTCAGCAATACGGACTGGAGCCTTTTTTAGATGCTTTGCCAATAAAAAGGCAATATTGGTTGCAAAGTCACCATTTTCAGACTTTTTTGGTATTTCAACAGTATAATTTAATGAATTTACTTCACCGTCATATATTTTTCCCACAGCTTCCAAAATTTTTTTCCTGACAACTTCCTTCATTACTCCTCCATATTAAATCCAGTATAGTTATAACAATCTTATATAATTAAACTATCCCACTTTCTAAACAACACGTTGACAATTCTTAATAAGAGTTTACTGTCTCTTTTAAAGTAAGAGATATATCCCAAGCTTTCAATATTGTAAAGACTGTCTTCACTGTCACCATCCTAAATTTACATAAAAATACTTTTTTACATTAAGTTAGTATGTAATTTGCACAAAAAAAGCAACTTCTGTACCAGTCTTTCCGTCTTGTGTTGGAAAAACGTACTACCACTAACCGGTAATAACTTTGAGTTCCGGCTGTGAAATACATGCAAATTACATTGGAAACATTCTTATTATAAAAAATGGAATAACCCCAGTAGAAAGTTTGTTGCAAATTTATTCAAATATAGTAAAATCTTATAAGGTGGCAAATGAAATTATTCAAAACTGCACTTTTCACTTTTTATATTTGTATTATGTGTGCAAACAATGTATTTGCATCCGACAGTGATAACACTAATGCTTTATATAGCAAAACAATAAAAACAGAGATTAGTAAACTCTCCGACAATTTTAACTCAACAAATGTTGAAAATCTCTTCACTGATTTTTTGAGATATAAAGGCATAGACGACCCTGTTATTGCATATGCTGTAGTGGAGCTGGCTCTTGAAAACAAAGAACTTTTGACTTCCGAAATAGTCGAACAAATAAAAAAATTCTCCCCCAGCCAAAGCGGAAAAATAGAAGTAATTTTAAGTAACAGCTTTTCCAACAAACTTTTTAAAATAAAAAATTTTATCAATATAGGTACACTTCTAACTTTTTTTAAACAAATATTCGGACTTTTCTGTATATTGCTCTTTATTTATTTTTTATTTAAGAACTTTTATTTTTTTACACATACACATTTATATGCACACCACCGGAAATTTTCAGCACTTACAAAGATTGCAGTATTTGTATCAATTTTTACAACCTTACTTATAATATTTCCCCATAATAAAACCTCGGCATTTGCACTCATGCTACCTCTACTTTTATCTTCAGAAGCTAAAACGGGGCGATATACATGTCTGTTGATAATTTTTATCGGACTTATCTTTTCATCATTAGGTGTAAATGTTACTGATAATACAAGTAAAAAACACTATATCAATGCAGCTCTTAAGCCCGCATCCCAAGAATATTTACTGAATTTACAGAAAAAATATCCGGAAGATAAACTTTTGCAAGCAATTGCATACCTCAAAACTGATGAAGCAAAAAATCTTCTGGCTTTACCTGAACCTGAAAATTCCGTAGAAGCGGTAAATTTTGCATCCGTATATCTGTCGCAGGGAAAAACTGAACAATTTAACAGAATAGTCAATAAGTTCAACATTAGCGATAATCCGGTTATTTTAATGAATATGAACACTTTTTTTATGAAGAACTTCATGTATGACGAATATGAACAGTATATAGAAAATCTTTACAACTATCCGTCTTATTATAATATATTTCAGAACTACCAGCTAAAATTTAATAAAACCACGTATTTTCCTTATTACAAATATACTGAATTGATTATACCAAAAATAGATATAAACTGGCTAAATACATTTAAATATATGGCTGTTTTTGCTGTTTTTCTCATAATCCATTTTTTCTTAACAGGTTTAAAAATGTTTAGATGCAAGTATTGCGGCAAAGTATACTGTGCAAAGTGTAACGATAATTTTTACGATAACACCTGCAGTTTGTGTTACAATATTCACGAAGAACCGGTGGATTCTGATCCTCACATATTAACAAAGAGAAACATAGAATCTGAAAATTATAAAACATTTAAGTTAAGATTGGTTTTTGTATTGTCATTGATACTGCCGGGAAGCGGATTAATTTACACCGGCAATATAATTTTCGGCATTATACTGACTGCATTGTTTGCAACTGTTTTATATTTCATAATATTTGGATTCAGTGTTTTTACGTGGCCTCTCAATTTCGGTATCCAATATGTATTTGAGCCCGCGGTTATAGTTTTGTTTATTATTTTCTTTATCATTTATATTTTAAGTTTTGTGTATCTGAGGAGTAAAGATGTCTCTTAAAGGCTCCATAAAAGAATTTAGTCTGATGGATATTTTGCAGTTGATAAGCCAAACAGGTAAAAGCGGTATACTGGAAATCAATACCAGCGACCAGGAGATAAAAATCTTCATTAAAGATGGAAATTTGGTTGATGTAAAAAGCAGTTCAACCGATTTTACTACAAAAATTGGCAGTTATTTGATATCAAGAGAAATTATTTCCAAAGCAAAGCTGGAGGAACTTTTAAACAAACAAAAAAAATACCCCATACGATTTGGAAAACTTTTACTTAATGAAAATATTCTTGACGAAACAAAGCTAAAAGAAATTTTAACCGGAATAACAAAAGAAAACTTTACAAAAGCATTGGCTATAGATAATGGCCACTACGAATTCAGGCAAGCTGTAGTTGAATATGATGAAAACGAAATAATTCCTCTAAATATCAATAATATACTTTTAGATGTCCTAAAGGATATCGACGAAATAAAGTTATACAGAAAAAAAATATCAAGCTTTCAGGTGGTTTATCAAAAAGAATTGATTCCACAAAATGTATTAATAGACAAAACTCTGCCTGACGACGAGCCGATTTCGGTGAATAATAATACGGTTAAAATGAATGAAGAAACGTTTATCGTTTATAATAAAATCAACGGAATAAATACTGTTTCGGATATTATAGATCAAACCGCCATGTCTGAACACTATGTACTGAAGGTTTTATATTTGCTTGCTAAAGAACAATTAATAACAATAAACAAAAATAATATAAAAAGTGACAATCAAGATATTGACAGAAAAATGTCCACATACTTTGCATTGTCAGTTATTCTGGTAATTGCATTACTTGTAACAGGCTTTAATATTTACAATTTGAAAGATAAAGATTTATTCAGCATAACTATGGACAAAGACTCGAAAAATGGTAAAATATATTATAAAGAACAACTTGAAGATATAACTGATCTATTGGATAAAAACGATATGACAAGAAAAAAATTAAATCTGGATTATAGTAAATTTTAGGATATTTAAATGAATAATAGCAGATTACACATAATTGAAGATTCAGAAATGACGCTGTATTTATTAAAAAAAGAGTTAAGCAATGAATACAGTATAAGTACAAGCAGAAATAAAGATGAGTTTTTATCCTTTCTTAAAAAGAACATAACCCCCGAAATATATCTGATTGATATTACGCTGCCAGATATAGACGGTTTTGAAATACTGCAAATACTTAAAAATAACCCCTCAGCCAAAATCATCTACTCTTCAACAACTGATCCTGATTTGATAGAAAAAGCTTTCAAACTGGGAGCTCACGATTTTATAAAAAAACCCACTCCAATTAAAGAGCTCAGAACAAGACTTTCAAAAACACTTCAGTTTCAATCAATTCTTCAGGACAGCAATATAGATTTCGAAGAGGTAAAGGGGACAGTTGCACACTATTTTGGACAACCACTAACAGCTCTCGGGGCAGAACTATATACACTGAAAAAATTACTCAGCTCAAAAAATAATGACGATACAGTTTATTCATCCGTTATGCGTATAGAAAAAGCATTTGACATTCTCGTTGATACATATAACAAATTTAAGGATCTTGACACCCCCACAAAAGTAAACTATCTGAATGATAAAGAGATACTGGATTTATATGGTGACAGGTAATTTTAATACTAATATAAAATATAACAATAAAATATACCATATCCAGACAGAAGTAATCAGAGGTAATGTGATTACCCAGGTTTTTGATGGAGGGAAAATAATTCATTCTGAACGAAACAAGTACACCAATTATACTGATTCGGTAAAACAGCACAAAAATACTGAGAAACTGGTAAAAACCGGTAAATTTATAGCAAATGATTAAAGTTTATAACCTTACGGTGGCTTTTTTGGGAGAAAAGAAAGCTCTTGATAACATATCTTTTAAAGTATCCAAAGGTGAATTTGTTTATATCACAGGAGAAAGCGGCGCCGGTAAATCCACATTGCTAAGACTTTTTTATGCAGACCTTCTCCCTTCTAAGGGAATTGTTCTGGTTTCCAACAAAGATATCTCCAATATAACAAAAGCAAGTATCCCTTTTTTACGAAGAAACATTGGTGTGGTTTTTCAGGATTTCAAACTTCTGGAAGACAAAAGCGTATTTGAAAATATCAAATTGGCACTTGAAGTTTTTTATCTTGAAAAAAACAACATGGAAAACCGGATACTCCCTTTATTAAGACGGCTGGGTATATTCAGCAGGAGAAACACACTGGTTAAAAATCTTTCTGGCGGTGAGAAACAAAGGGTTGCTATAGCAAGGGCACTTATAAATAATCCTGCAATAATTCTGGCGGATGAGCCCACAGGCAATCTTGACCAGGCAAGAGCTGAAGATATAGTCGACCTGTTATATGGTACTTCAAAAGCAGGTACAACTGTGTTAATAGCCACACACGATCCTCATATTATAAACAGATATAAGCAGGCAAGAATTATAGAGCTGAAAAATGGCAAAGTAATCAAAGACAGTGGGAAACAATGAAAAAACTTCTTTTTTTACTTTTAAGAGGTCTAAAATTTTTCTACACTAATATAACACTAAACATTGCCTCCATCCTTACAATAACTACCATACTTTTTGTTTTTCATATTTTCCTCACAATAAGTCTCTCGGTAAATGACTTTTTTACCGGAATGGGCAATATTCAAAATATTCGCCTGTATCTAAACACTGAAAGTCAAGATGAAATAAAAAACTTCTTAAACAAATTAAATAATCTTGAAAGCATTGAATCCACTACATACTTCACCCAGGAAGATACAATGGAGTATATTCGCAAATCAACAAGTAATATCAGTTATCTCGAAAATATTCCAAAAGAATTTTATCCTCATTTTATTGAAGCCAAAATAAAAGACGAATACAGGGATTTTAGCAGTGTAAAAAAATTGGAAAATACACTGAAAGATTTTGAAATAGTTGATGTGGCTTCTTACGGTGAAAAATGGATTGTAAATTTTTCCTCTTTAAACTACGGATTAAAAATATTTTTAACTATTTTAACTGTTCTGCTGGCAGGGGCACTTTCCACTATTTTATACAATACAATCAAAATCAACCTTTACAGATATAAAGATGAAATAAAAATCTACAGTCTTGTGGGGGCTTCCAGGACTTTTATCATTACACCGATAATAACAGCTGTAATAATAGAGTCATTAATTAGCTATTTATTATCTGCTGCTGCAAGCTATTTAACGTTTTTTACACTAAACAGCAGGCTTCTCCACAACATTGATATATATTTCATAAAACTTCCCGGTATTACCACACTTGTATTCATTTTGGGGGTTTTAATACTAATTTCAGTATTCGCTGGTGTTGTTAGTGTAAAGACATTCCTCAACAGGATGGGAGCAATTAATGAATAAAATATTCATTATTTTTTTCTTTTTAATCCCCCTGAATATCTGTTCTGAAGTTATCAACGACATAAAAGCAGCAAATGAGTATCTGGATAAACTGCACAATGAGATAAAAGAAGAAGAAACATCATTAAAAAATATAAAAAACACAAGAAAAAATCTGTTGAAAAAAATTGAGCATATAGAAAAGAAAATCTCTTATGCTGAAAGTGTTCTTGAGCAATTGAACATAAGGCTTGAAAAACTTAATAAAAACAAAAACAGTCTGGAAAAAGAAATTGAAGAAAATGAAAAAAAGATGGAAATTCTTAAAAACCAGCTTAAAAAAAGTAATACATATATCGTTGATAATAGAGGCTATACGCAACTGAAAGTGCTGATATTTTCAAAAACATACCACGACACAATAAAAAACATGGAAATTCTTGAAAAAATAAATGGCAAAATAATAGATAAAGTTAAACAGCTAAAACAAATTGTCAGGAAAATTGAAAAGCTTAAAAAAGAGTATGACGATACCGCTGGAAATCTCAATGAAATCTATAGAGCCAAAAAAAACGTTGCTCAGGAACTTTCAAATGAAAAACTAAGACATGAGCAAACACTGACACTGTTAAAAGAAGACGAAAAAAGCAAAAGAGAATATATTGAAGTCCTTAACAACAAATACAACATGCTCAGTAACAAAATAAAAGAACTTGAAAAACAAAAAAATAGTAATCCAAACAAATTTTCCACTTCCTTTGAAAAATACAAAGGCAAAATACCGTGGCCGGCAAAAGGTAAAGTGGTGGAAAAATATGGTCCAAAAAAAATTGACGGATTCAAAGGTGAAGTCTTTAATAAAGGTATAAAAATTGCAATCAATAGCGAAAAAATCAACTCCGTTTTTGATGGAAAAGTAAAGTATGTCGACTGGATAAGAGGTTACGGAAATATTGTAATAGTTCAGCATGACAAATATTATTATACTTTATACGCAAATCTTGATAAAGTGTTTGTTAATCCCGGTCAAAATGTGCTACAAGATGAACAAATAGGACAAATTAACATAACTACTGGAAATAATAATTCTACTCTCTATTTTGAGGTTAGAAAACAAAATAAGGCGGTAAATCCGTTATTATGGTTGCAATAAATTAGGAGGTTCTAATGATCAAAAAGAAATTTATACCCATATTATTTGCCATTGTAATCGTTTCTGCATCGGTATTTTCCATGCTCAGCGTAAAAATTACTGACGTATATGCTGCTAAAGAGACAAGCAGATATGAGCAACTGGATATGTTTACAGATGCGCTTAACGTTATTGAAAAACATTATGTGGAAGATGTCGATATGGAAACACTTATAAATGGCGCAATCAAAGGGATGCTTTCCGAGCTTGATCCCCATTCGTCATTTATGACACCGGAGCTTTTCAAGGAATTTCAGGTGGAAACGAAAGGTGAATTTGGTGGTCTGGGAATAACTATCAGTATTAAAGACAACATCTTAACAATAATTTCCCCTATTGAGGACACACCTGCCGACAAAGCAGGACTGAAAGCAGGTGACAAAATCATAAGAATAGAAAATAAGCCCACCACAAACATATCCCTTGAGGAAGCCGTAGACAAACTGCGGGGAAAACCCGGAACAAAGGTAACTATAACTATTTTCAGAGAAGGTGAAGATAAGCCTTTTGATGTGACAATTACAAGGGATATAATCACTATCAAAGCTGTAAAATCAAGAGTAATTGATAACATAGGCTATATCAGACTGACACAGTTTAAACAAGACGCCTCAAAAGAAGTTCAAGATACACTGAAAAAATTAAAGAATGAGGATATAAAAGGGATTATCATGGATCTTAGAAACAATCCCGGTGGTTTGCTCACCGAAGCTGTTAATGTTTCCGGTACCTTTTTACCCGAGGGGAAAACAGTCGTCTACACAAAAGACAGAGATGGAAAAGAAAAACATTTAAAAACCAACCGCAGCAGATATAGCGAACTGGAAATGCCTATGATTGTACTTGTCAACGAAGGGAGTGCTTCAGCTTCCGAAATAGTTGCGGGTGCACTTCAGGATTATAAAAGGGCTCTTATCCTCGGTCAAACAACTTTTGGCAAAGCTTCCGTACAGACAATTATACCTATGGGTAATGGTTCGGCACTGAAATTAACCACAGCAAGGTACTATACGCCTAATGGTACTTCCATACAGAATGTCGGCATAGAACCGGATATTAAAATCCAGCAGGGCACCATCAAATATGCAGACAACAGAACATTCATGCGCGAATTTAATCTTGCAAATCATTTGGAAGGCGATACCAAAAATAATCGAAATACCCCTGATAACAACTCAACAGTAAGCGAAGCCGCTGAAATCACCGATGATTTACAGTTGAAATCTGCAGTAGATATGCTAAAAGGTTTAATCATTTATGGCCAGGAAAAAAACAACTAAAAAGAATACAAACAGAAAACCAAAAAGAAAAAACAAATCTCAAATTCCCCCTTCACTGATTGTGGGGGGAATTTTTTTGTTAATGGTGGGGCTTATTGTTATCTCTTTGTTAAGTATCAAACTGAGGGATATGGAAAAACAGCGGGCCGACACCAATACAAACAGACAAAGCCAGGATACTGGTCAATATTCCATTTCTGATATAGACCGCCAGATAAAGTTGTTTTTGTATGACCACGAAATAAGCAAAAGAAATATTGTCAGCAAATATATTAATTTTGAAAAAGACTCACAGCATATTCATTATACAATAGAAGTAGACAAACAAAAAATTTATCCTATGAGAAAATCTCTCATAAACTTCTTTAATTCAAAAGATTTCAGTTTTACAGAAAAACAGTCAATGATTTTCAGGAAAAATAATTTTATTGTATCTATTAATCTTACGGAAAGCAAAAAGGAAACTTATTCAAAAGATAAAACCGGTACTAAGAAAAAAGACAGAGTAAAGCAAAAACCTATTACAGACAAAATCCAGTATGAAGCAAAGATGGCAATCATACTTGATGACGCCGGTTATAATCTTGCTCTTGCCGAAAAAGCTGTTTCAATCAAATATCCACTGACTCTGTCTATACTACCATACACGGAGTACGACAGAGAAACCGCTGAAATTACACGAAAAAACAACAAAGGCGTATTCCTGCATTTACCTATGCAACCGCTGTCCTATCCTGATACTGACCCCGGTAAAGGAGCAATTTTGTTAAACACTCCAGAAAGCCTTATCAAAATTCTGATTGAAAAAGATATAGAACAGTTAGGAAAAATAGACGGTGCAAACAATCATATGGGCTCTGCTGTTACTGAAAACTCAAAAAAAATAAAGCAAACACTTCAATATTTGAAAAATTACACTAACAGTTTTGTTGATAGCCATACCTCTAAAAATTCTGTTGCCTTCGACGTTTGCCGTTCACTGGGAATGAATTGTGGCATAAGTGAAAAATTTATAGACAACAGCGCTGATACTGAATATATAAAGGAAAAACTTCAGGAAGGGGCACAACTGGCTTTAAAAAATAAAAAAATAATCATCATAGGCCACCTCCGTCCAAACACTGTGGATGTGTTAAAAAATATATTGCCTGAAATAGAAAAAAAAGGTGTTCAGATAGTACCTGTAAGTGAGGTTTTGAAAAATTGATTTTTCTTGGAATAGAAACATCCTGTGACGAAACCTCGGTAGCCGTTTACGATACGTATAAAGGCATAAAATCCAGCATAATATCTTCACAGATTGATATCCATTCCCGCTACGGTGGGGTAGTACCGGAAATTGCCTCGAGAAATCATGCACTTAAAATGGAAACAGTCTTCTACGAAGCACTTGAAAAAGCCTCAATCTCTGTTAATGAAATCGATGCAATAGGGGTTACAAGAGCACCCGGTCTGATAGGAGCGTTATTTGTTGGGGTTGCTTTTGCAAAAGGCCTTTCCTATGTTTTAAAAATCCCGGCAATCCCGGTAAACCATCTTGCGGCACATGTCATATCCGCTGAGATGAACCAACCTGAATTAAAACCGCCTTACGCAGCACTTGTAATATCCGGAGGTCACTCCCACCTCTATTATGTGGACAAATCGTATAATTTTAAGCTGTATTCACATACTGTTGATGATGCTGCCGGAGAAGCATTTGACAAAGTAGCAAAAATGATGAATTTGCCATATCCAGGGGGACCGGAAATAGAAAAACTTGCAAAGAAAGGAAATGCAGACGGAATAAAGTTTACTGTTGCCATGAAAAATCACAAGAATATGAGTTTCAGCGGATTAAAAACAGCAGTACTAAATCAAATTAACAGCAATAACAATTGTGCTGCAAAAGAAGATATTGCAGCATCTTTTCAGAAAACACTGGTCAAAACCCTTATTGAAAAGTCAGAAAAATGCATAGAATATTTTGACACAGACAGGCTTGTTGTGGCTGGCGGAGTAGCATGCAACTCATATCTCAGGGATGAGTTTTTCAATTACTTTAGCAACAAATGCAGCGTATTTTTCCCCACAAAATACCACTGTACTGATAATGGAGATATGGTAGCGTTTGCAGCCAGTAAATTTTACCGATTAAGGAATTTCATGGACTATAAAAGTATAGCAAAAGACAATGAAACAAGAATCAACTCAATTTAATAATCTTAGCCACTTTTTGGCAAATAACCCAATAGTAGCAGCACCTATGGCCGGTATCACAAACCGGAGTTATCGCAAATTTCTCAGAAAGTTTACTGATGGGCTCATTTTTACAGAAATGGTTTCAGTGGAAGGCTTAAAAAGGGAAATTAACAAAACTGTCGATTACATAAAACTTTCTAAAAGTGACAATCCTATTATTATTCAGCTTTTCGGATACAATGAAAAATCTTTTAGTGACGCTATTAAAATTTGCGAAGATTATTCAAAGCCTTTTGGCTTTGACATAAATATGGGTTGCCCGGTAAAAAAAGTTTTAAAAACAGGCGGCGGTTCAAACCTGTTAAAGGATTTAAAACAGGTAAAAAAAATTTTCCGATATGCCAGAAAACAGACAGACAAAACACTAACGGCTAAAATAAGACTTGGATGGGATAAAAATAGCTATGTTTATAAAGATATTTTGCAGTTAGCTCATGACGAGGGGCTTGATGGACTAATCATACATGCAAGGACTAAATCCGATATGTTTTCCGGAGATATAGATTATTTGGCACTGGAAAATGCAGCACAATTGTCCACAATCCCAATTATTGGTAACGGAAATATCACAGATTTAAGCAGCTATAAAAAAATCATGGAAACCGGAGTTAAGGCTGCTATGATAGGCAGAGCAATAATGCACTCGCCATGGATTTTCAAAGCAATTGCAGAAAACAAAAATCCAGAATTTCTGTTGGATTCTAAGGGAATTTACTCACTTTTAATGGAATTGAAAGAGTATGAAATTGAAGAAAGGGGAAAAAATTATTTAAATATCCTAAAAAAATATGCTGTCTTTTTCTCAAAAAATTTACCAAACGCTGCAAATTTCCGGAAGCAGATTTACTCAACTTCTGATGAAAAAGAGGTATTGCAGCTTATTGAAAATTTTTTTTGCAATAACCCTGGTTAAAAATCAGTTCTTTTTCTTTAAATCAGTCCAGTCACCATACCAGCGTTTGGAAGGAAAATATTTGCTATTTTTCTGCGCTGAATAATAGTAACCTGCTACAATGAGCAATAATACAAAGATAAGCAGCAAAACTCTGAGAAGACTGCCACCTTTTTTCTTTTTTGCATACCTTTTTCCTTTTCCGGATATCATACTTATCCCCCAAGCGTAAGTATAATATCGGATAATACGAAAAAAAATAAACCTAAGATTTACAAGAACAGCTGTTAAAAACTCCTATAATTAAGCTTTTCCCGTATTTTATCAAAATTAGGCTGACGCTTATAAAGGGGCGTATTATTTGTTTTATAGGGTGGCAGATGATTATCAAAACAGGGTTTTTCTTTGTTAATGTAAAATATGCCTAACGGATAGGGATCTTTCTCAAAAGCTTTAATCATTGCCTGTTCTTTGTCTGTCACATCGTGCTCATGAAGAAAATATGTGTTATTTTTGTACCACATATATGTATTTATCTTATTAAAAGTAACACAAGGTTGAAAAATTTCTACATACGAAAACCCTTTGTGCAAAATGGCATTTTTTATAATCTCTTTGGTTTCATCTTTGTGCCCTACAAATGCTCTGGCAACAAAAGAACACCCCTGGGAAATAAGCATGGCAATACTGTTCATGGGCTCATCATACACACCCCACGGCTGAGTTGTTGTTTTCATTCCGGTCATGGAAGTCGGTGAGCCCTGCCCCTTTGTCAAGCCGTACACCTGATTATTATGGACAATTACAGTAATATTGGGATTTCTTTTTATGGCGTGTAAAAGATGGTTCCCACCTTCAGCGAACATATCACCGTCCCCGCCTACAGCAATAACCTCCAACGAAGGATTTACAGCTTTTGTGGCGGTCGCTATGGGCAGAGAACGGCCATGAAGCGTATGAAAACCGTTTGCATTCAAATAGTGAGGTATTTTGCCAGCCTGCCCTATCCCGCTAATAACAGCTATATCTTTTGGCGTATACTGCATTTCTTCCAGGACATCCATCAGCTCATTTCTTATACCAAAATTTCCGCAGCCCGGACACCAGGATATATCCTTGGATTTAGGCCTCTTAGAATCAAATAATTTAGCCTGCTTAGCCATTATAGTACCCCCTTCTCAGACAGCTCTTTTTCCAAAAATTCCTCGGAAATCTGCCTGCCATCATATTTTAAAATCCGTTTATCAATTTTGAAACACAACTCTTTCTGTATAAGCTCAGCAAACTGCCCTGTCATGTTCTGCTCAACAGCAATAACAGTCTCTGCCCGTTTAAGATAAGCGCTGATATCAGCCAAAGGATAAATCTGACTGAAATGGAGCATAGCCAGTTTTTTATGATTATATCTTTCAACAATATTCTTAACGGTATCAAAGGTGGATCCCCATGAAATCAACAGTACATCGTAATTTTCATTGCCGCAAAATCTGGGCTGCAACGTCTCTTTCTTCAATATATCCAGTTTCTTCATTCTTTTATCCTGCATTGCAACCGTTAAACCAGCTTCTTCCGTCGTGTCGCCATACTCATCATGCTCATTTCCATTGGCTATCAATATACCGTCTCCATACCCAGGAACTCCTCTGGGGGAAATACCGCTTTCACTCAAAACATATCGCTTATACTTTTTATCCATTTCTACAATATGATGATTTATTTTTTCAGAAACGTTTGGCCTATCAACATTATAATACGTATCCACAAGATATTCATCTGTTAAAATAATCACAGGTATTTGATATTTATCAGCCAAATCAAAGGATTGTGTAGTAAGACTGTACGCTTCTGAAATGTTTGAAGGAGCAAATAAAATCCGGGGAAAATCTCCATGCCCCGCATAAAGTGCCAAATTTAAATCCCCCTGTGCGGTTCTTGTGGGCAGACCTGTGGCAGGTCCGGGACGCTGTGCAAGATGAATAACAAGAGGTATTTCTGCCATTCCTGCCAGACTCATACCCTCACACATCAAAGCAAAACCACCACCCGAAGTAGTAACAAATCCCCGTCCCCCGCCAAACCATGCACCTATAGACGCATTCACTGCTGCTATTTCATCTTCAAACTGCTCAACAATTATTTCCATCTCCTCCGCCATATTTACAAGATCTACAGCTACGGTTGTTGCCGGAGACATTGGATAAAAACTTACAAAATTACAGCCTCCGTTCAATGCTCCGAGAGAAACAGCTTCTGCTCCATTCAAAACAATAGTTTCACCTACCGAGGCATCCTGGTCTACATCAAAAGCTAAATTATATTCCTTGCAAATCTTCTCACCCTCTTTATATCCCTCTAAAGCAGCATCGGAATTCTCCTGAGAAAGGTTCTCACCTTTGTCTTCAAACTTTGTCTGTACCAATTTAGTCAATATTTTTTTATCAGCTTTAAATAAACTGCAAAGCAAACCACTTAAAATAGTATTGATAAAAAGTTTATTACCAAGTTCTTTCGCCATTTTTTCAGCATTAACAGGGATAAAAGTAATATCATCGCCTGCTTCATCTCTGAAATTTTCTTCACCGAGGATTACAGTACTTTCTGATATCCTTTCCCGGCACCAATTTATAACGCCACTTGTGAAAGGAACAAGAATATCTATCGTTTCCGAGTATGACCTCAAAGGCTCAGATGATATTCTTATAGTTGTAGTATTTATACCACCGCGTACTCTGGACATATATTCTTTCGTGGCAAAAATATGAAATCCTGATTGCTTTAGTACTTTTGTAAGCATTTCCTCAGTCGTATTTACACCTTGTCCGGCTGCGCCGCCCAAAACAACATTAAATGTAGCCATAAAATCTCCTTTCACCGTTATTAAAAATTGTTATTAAGAGCTTTGCACAACAAAATAGGTCATCATGCAGCTTCAATTTAAAGGTTATAGCTGTACAATGACTGCAATATAATTATTCAAAGCTCTCTATTGTTATAAAAATATGCTCATACAATCTCTGGCTTTATAAAATTCAATATCTGTATCAAACCTACTTAAATCAAAATTTATACTATCAGGATAAAAGTGGCTGAACAGCAGCTTTTTCACACCAGCCTGTTCCGCCAGAAAAATCCCTTGCCTGAAATCCATATGCCCTCTCAATCCAGAACCCTCACCAGAAGCACAGTCCACAACGGCAAGATCCGCATAGGAAAATTCATCCGCTAACCCTTCAAAAAACTCAGTATCAGAAGTATACACTATTTTCCTTTCATTAACAACAAGACTAACACCAACAGATTCATCCGTGTGCATTGTAGAAAACGTTCTAAAGCTTAATAAATCACTTATATTAGTCCAAGAAGAAACACTGTTATTTTCATTCGGAAAAAAATTCACAGGTACCCCAGGCTCAATCCATTTGCCCAAAATACCCCTGAATTGTTCAAAATATTTTTCAATATCTTTAAAGCCAAAAATGCAAATAGGGGATTTCCTCTCATAATAAGGTGACCTCAAAGCAAAAAACAGATGAATCAAGCCAATAAAATGATCAGGGTGTTTATGACTAAGAAAAATATAGTCCACGCTATCAAGTGATTTCCCTATACTGTAAAGCCGGTCAACGCACTGAAAACCACAATCCAGCAAAATATTGGTATGTTCCGTTTCAACAAAATACGAGGAGGAAGCCCTACCCTCGAAAGGAACGGCACTGCCGGAGCCCAAAATTGTAAATTTAACACTTTTACCTTCCATTATTTAATGATATAATAATTTAATAAAAATTTCAAAACCTAATATGGAGAATAATCATGATAACAGGAATAATTATAATAGCTTTAATTTTAATAGTCATTCTTTTACTTGTTTATTATTATAACAAATTTATCAAACTGAGAAATCAGGCGGATGAGTCTTTCAGCGGCATTGATGTTCAGCTGAAAAGAAGATATGACCTTATCCCTAACCTTGTTGAAACGGTAAAAGGATATGCATCCCACGAAAAAACCACATTGGAAAACGTTACCAAAGCCAGAAGTATGGCTATGAATGCAGAAGGTGTAAAGGAAAAAGCAAAGGCGGAAAATATGTTAAGTGAAACGCTGAAGAGTATTTTCGCACTTTCTGAAAA
>DDHP01000009.1:27729-34448 GCA_002338145.1 Deferribacteraceae bacterium UBA1873
AATATTCTGTGCGAAGCCTTTCCTTCGGTCATTATTGCAAATGCCTTCAGCTTTAAAAAACGTGATTTTTTTGAGATAGAAGCGGCTGAAAGGGAAAATGTAGAGGTTTCTTTTTCTCAGCCATGAAAAAAATTTTTTACTTAATACTAATATTTTTTGTCTACAGTTTTGTCCATGCTGAAAATTTTACCATAGAGAATTATAACAATGAGATTTTTCTCCGGGAAAATTCCGTAATAGAAGTAAAAGAAGAAATAACAGTTAGATTTTCATCTCCCAGACACGGAATTTTCAGGAAAATCCCTTATAAATATGATATCACCGGTGCACAAAATCTCCCGGCGGAATTCACCTCTTTTTCAGGCTCAGCAAAAGACTCCTATAAATTGAAAATATACGACATTAATGTTGAAAATTATAATTATAAAATCAGCAAAGATGGCAATTTCATAACAATAAGAATAGGTTCTGCCAACAAATATGTCAGAGGACGTGTAACATATAATATTTCATACAAAGTGGCCGGCGGCATTCTCAATTTCGAAGACCGTCAGGAATTTTACTGGAATCTGATAGGCAGCCAGTGGCCGGTGAGTATTGAAAAATCATCGTTTTCAGTTTTTTTTCCAAAACCCCTGAAATTAAGTAAAGAGGATTTTTTCCTTTTCAGAGGCAGCTATGGTGAAAAGACGGAAGTTGAAAACGTAAACATTCAGCCAAAAACAATATACGGATCAACTGAAAAACCGTTTTCTCCACGTGAAGGGATGACTATAGGGATAAAATTCCCTCCCAAATATTTCGGTAAAATATCTTATTATAAATCATTTCAGCTTTTCTTAGCCGACAATTGGGCATTGTTTATTCCTTTTTTCGTTTTTATTGGCCTTTTTGCTTTATGGTATTTTATCGGCAGGGACAAAAAGATAATAAACATTGTCCACTATAAAATTCCAAATACAATCACCCCTGCAGAAGCCGGCTTCATTATAGATGACAAAGGGGATAACAGAGATTTGACCTCACTTATTTTCTACTGGGCATCAAAAGGTTTTATCAGTATCGAAGAAGTTGAGGATGAAGGGTTCTTTTCATCCAAAGACTATATCCTGACAAAAGAAAAAGAACTTAACAAGGATGCCAAGCCTTTTGAAAAAACAATCTTTTACGGACTTTTCCCTGCGAACACAACCAATGTCCGAATCTCCTCACTGAAAGACAATTTTTACACATATATGAAACAGGCAAAAGAAGAGCTGCGTGATGAAATAAACAAAAGCGGAGTTTACGAAGGTTTCAGCAGACAGCTGGGAAGGCTTATGAAATCTGCAGCTGCTATTATACTGTTTGCCGGCGTATATCTCGGTGCCAGTTTGCACAGAATAGATTTTATCGTTGCAGGAATTCTCACTTCTATTATCGTTTTTATTTTTGGATATATAATGCCCAAAAAATCCGATGCCGGTTTAAAAAGGTATCAAAAAATAAAAGGATTTAAAGATTTTATAGATATGGTGGAGGAACCTAAACTTAATATTTTCTTAAAAAAAGACCCTTCATATTTTGACAAGACGCTGCCTTACGCTGTTGTTTTCGGGCTCACCACAAAATGGGCTGAAAAATTTGAAAATATTTTAACCAGTCCACCTTCATGGTACCGCAGCCGTACTATGGATAATTTTTCATTGATATATCTGGCGAGCTCAATTGAAAGCTCTGCAAAAACCATGAGCAGTATCATGACTTCCCAGCCCAAATCTTCCGGTTCCGGCGGTTTCGGCGGAGGCGGTGGGTTCTCCGGCGGCGGTTTTGGCGGTGGAGGCGGTGGAAGTTGGTAAGAACAGCAGTTTTCACAGCCAATATTATTGGATTCAAACTTCTCGAAAGGCTACACTCACTTAACTTTCACCCGAAGATAATTACATACGATACCGCTTTCCGGCGTACCGGCCTGTCAAAGGATTTTTCACCTTTCGGGGATAAATTCAGTATAATATATCTGCAGGATAACAAATATGAGTACAATAAAAATATCCTGGACAGACTAAACTGCGATAACGCCGTATGTATCGACTGGACAAAAGATTTTTTTAAAAAAAGCACACCGGAATTTAATGTTATTCAAATGCAGCCCTCGCTTCTGCCGAAATACAGGGGATATGGTTGTATCAGCGAACAGTTTGAAAAGGGAGTTTATCAAAGCGGCGTCACTTTTTATAATTCTTCCGACAAAGTTGACGCCGGCGATATCATTTATCAGAAAACGCTGCGAATTGAATATGACGATTATCCGGAAGATTTTATCGAAAATATCGTTAACATATCTGCCGGATTTATCATAGATATTGAAAAAAACGGATTGAAAAATTACAAAACCTTTCCACAAAATGATGATGAAGCTTTTTATATTATCCGAAAGCGTTCAAAAAACGCTATAATAGATTTCGGGAGGGATGCATACAGTATTTACAATCAGATAAGGGCATTCAGCAGACCGTTTTTCGGAGCTTATTTTTATTCAAACGGTAGCAAAGTTAAAGTATTCAGAGCCAAAACGGAAAAATGGCAGGGATATTTCGGAGAGCCCGGTGAAATAATCAAAAATGATGAAAAAGGAGCGGAAATTGCCTGCGGTTCCGGAACAATAGCACTAACAGAGGTTGAAATAATGGGACATACGCATAAAGCATACATCCCTTTATAAAAATACTAAACAGTTTTTCTAAACATTCTACCTTTAACAGTTCTGATTAGCGGCAAAGATAAAAAACCCGCACTGATAATATTTATTATCAGTGTAATATCTCTTTCCCACATAAAACTTATGGATCCATTGTAAACTATAAGCGACCTTCTCAAATTATCCTCCATTAGTCCACCTAAGATAAAACCAAGCAGTAAAGGAGCCATGGGAAATGATGTCAACCTTAAAAACAGTGCACATATTGCAACAATAACCATAAGCTTAATATCAAAAGCATTAAATGTAACCAGATACACGCCAATTATTGAGAAAAAGAGTATTATCGGAACCATAAGATTTCTGGGTACTGCAAGAATCCTTGCAAGATAGGGCACAAGAGGCAGATTAAGAATCAGAAGAAATATATTGCCTATATACATCGAAACAATAACACCCCAGAAAACCTCAGGGCTATCAATAAACATACGAGGCCCAGGTTCAAGCCCATAAGCAATCAGTGCTCCCAACATAACAGCCGTAGTGCCAGAACCTGGGATACCCAAAGTTAATAAGGGGACAAATGAGCCAGTACTTGCCGCATTATTACCTGCTTCAGGGGCAGCAAGCCCTTTTACACTTCCCTTCCCAAACTCCTTCTGATCTTCTGGTTTGGCTATATTTCTCTCCATTCCATATGAGATGAAAGAACCCAAGGTAGCCCCGGCACCCGGAAGTACACCTATAAAAAAACCAACTAAGGAAGAGCGCATTATTGTGGGAATTATTTTTTTGATTTCAAACTTTGGCACTTTCAGACTTTTAAAGCCTACCTCTTTAGGCTTATAACTGTCAGAAGAAGCATCTTTGTTTAAAACAATAAATAGGGCTTCTGTAATTGCAAATGTTGCCATGGCCAGTAAAAGAAAATCTATACCGTCCAAAAGCTGAACAGAACCAAAAGTATACCTTTGAGTACCTGAAATCTGGTCAGTACCTATTGTTGATAACATCAATCCAAAAACTGCCATGAGAACAGCTTTTAAAAACTTCCCTTTTCCGGCAAATGCAGATACAGCTGTCAATCCCAGAATCATAAGCGCAAAATAATCTGCAGACTGAAAACTCTTAGAAACAGAAGCTAAAGCTGGTGCAAAAAACATCAATAAAATAACTCCTACTGTACCACCGGTAAAAGAGGAATATGCAGCTATAGCCAGTGCTTTGCCCGCATATCCCTTTCTTGCCATAGGATACCCGTCAATTGCAGTGGCAACAACAGCAGCTTCTCCCGGAGCATTAATAAGTATAGAAGCTGTAGAGCCTCCGAATATAGCACCGTAATAAACACCAGCGAGCATTATCATCCCTGAAGCCGGATCCAAACCATAAGTAACCGGGATTAAAAGGGCAACAGCCGTAATAGGGCCGAAGCCGGGAATCATTCCTATGATGGTTCCCACAAAACACCCTGTCAGCACAAAGATTATATTAATAGGGTCGGATACTGTACCAATGCCCATTGATAGGCCGCCCAGCATTGATTCAATCATTTTATCACTCCCAACATGTAAAACAATTCACCAGGTGCCATGTACATGCCTAAAATTGCGGATAAGAAAAACCATAAAACAAACACTAATAGAGCAGCTGAAATAATCATAATAAGAAATCTCCGTTCACCCAGAATATAAAAACCTATCACCAGAAACAAAAACGAAGATATAAGAAAACCAAGAAATGGCATAACAAAACCATATAAAGCCATAAGTATTAGAAGAAAAATCGTTGTACTCCATACCTTTCCTTTAAAAGCAGTTTCAAAATGATCCTTACCTTCCGGATCGACAGAAGGTAAAACTATAATTAAAACCGAAATGATTATTCCCGTTATACTTAAGGCAAAGGGCATAGTCTTAGAGTTAAAACTTTCTTGCCTGGCAAAATAGCTTAGAGGTATTTGTGTGGCACCGTATCCGTATGCAATAGAAAACAAAAACATGGCAAAGGCACCCAGTTTCTCTTTTGTTAACATATTATTCTCCTGTAAATTTGTGAGGAGAGACCCCGAAATTTTAACGGGGTCTATAAACGTTTATTTGCAGTTAATTACTGCAGGAATCCAAGTCTTTTCATCATATCACCGACATCCTTTTCCTGCTTTTCAAGAAATGCCAAAAACTCTTTATCCGGGTGAAAAAGGTTCTGCCATCCATATTTCTTCCTCATTTTATCCCACATATCAGTATCATACATTTTTTCCAAAATTGAAACATAAGCATCTATTTTACTTTGACTTAAATTTGGAGGTCCGAAAAAACCTCTCCAGTTGGCAAACTCCATATCGTAACCCAACTCTTTAAGTGTTGGTACCTCCGGAGCTTCAGGAAGTCTCTCAGGGGCAGTAACCGCCAAGATTTTAATTTCCCCTTGTTTGGCTAAAGATACAGCTTCACCAAAGCCGGTTGATAACATCTGTGTATCACCTGAAAGCAATCCTGCCATGGCTTTACCGCCCGCGTCATAGGGCACATATTGCAACTTTAAAGGGTCACCTCCTGCAGCGTTAATAGCCATAGCAGCAACCAAATGATCCATGCCGCCTTTAACCGAACCGCCTGCTACTTTAATGGAATTAGGGTTTTCCTTAAAAGCCGTAACAATATCTTTGAAGCTATTAAATTCAGATTTGACAGGAACAACTAAAGCCGCATAATCAGCAATTACTGACGCTACCGGTGTCAAATCTCTGAATGACTGGGGAAATACACCGGTTAATGATCTGACAATAATAGGTGTTGAATTAACCATCAAAGTTGATTTTTGCCTTTTTGCAGTAGTGATAAGATAGTTAATAGCCACACCGCCACCACCACCGGACCTATTTTCAAAAGACGCTTCTTCAATAATTCCGGTATCCTGCAAAACCTTTCCAACAGTCCTGGCTGTTGTATCCCATCCGCCACCGGCACCACCGGGAATGAGAAAATGAATTTTTTCAACACTTGTTTCAGCCTTAACATCCCCCGCACCAACAAAAACAAAAGATGAGAAAGCCAAAACACAAATAAGTAAACCAAAAAATTTCCTGAACATAAAATCCTCCTTTTATAATATTGTTATACAATATGTGAAAAAATCACATACATATCAAAAAGTTAAAAAGGTTTTAACATAACCAGATTTATATCGTTACAATACTCAAACATTGTATTGAAAATTCACAAAAGTAAATAATATCAGAATAAAAAGAATATTTTCTTTAAAATTGATTTAGTTCATATTGTTCACGGATAGGTCTATAGGGAGGTACTACTTTTTGAAATAAGTTCTTTCCGGTCTGCCTACTGTTCCATAGTACTGATCTGAAAACAAAAATCCGGAGCTAACGAGATATTCCAGATAACGCCTGGCGGTAGATCTGCTTACACCTACCATTTTACCAACATTCTCAGCTGTAAAACCTTCATCATTTTCATTAAAGAAGGTTACTATTTTGTCCAAAGTAATTTTATCTATCCCTTTAGGAAGATTGTCTTCACTATAGTCGGATATTTTTGCATTTAAATTCAATATATTATCAACATCACTTTGCTGAACTTTATCTTTTTTACTGATTTGCTGTTTATAAAGTTTATATTTCTCAAAAGACTTTTTGAACCTGTCATAAATTACCGGTTTAATTATATAGTCAAAAATACCACCCTTTATAGACTCTTTTAATATTTTTATGTCATTGGAAGCAGTTATAATGATAATATCTGTTTCATAATTATTTTCTCTAATTGTTTTTATTACGTCCAGCCCGTTTTTCTCAGGAAAATAAATATCCAGCAAAATCAAGTCGGGTACCAAAGCATCCAGCATATACAATGCATCGGAAATAGAGTTAGCTATACCGGACACTTCAAAACCTTCGGTTTTTTCAACAAAAAGTTTATGAATCTTGGAAATTTTAGTATCATCTTCCACTATTAGTATTTTATAATTTTCCATTATACAGACCTCATAATTTTTTGGGTATAATTATTGTAAAAGC
>DDHP01000058.1 GCA_002338145.1 Deferribacteraceae bacterium UBA1873
AGGTTCAAATCCTCTCGCCCCGACCATTTTTCTCTTAAATTACATAGTTAATTTATCGCTCAAATCTTAGTTGTATTTTGGAATTACCCTATCTTGCAAATCCAATGGAGGAACAGCTGACTATTTTACTCATTGATTTATTATATCCATAATGTGTCCCAAATGTTGGGTAAAAAGGTGTGTGTCTGCCATCAAGTATAACTTTGCCGTATGTAACGCCATCGCATATTACTTTAGCATCTTTTAAAGAACATGGGCCCGCTGCCGCTATTCATGTTTGATAACAATCATAATTTCGGCAGTAGTTAGTATTTGTAATTTTGTTGAAAACACCTGTTTGCGGTTTTGATGTAGTAACTGTACAAACTATACTCCTGAAAGTTGTTGATGAGGACAAAACATTTATATTAAACTTCAAAAAAGGTGAACCTAATTGGTCTTATTTTTCTGTAGATCATGTTTCCAAGTTGCCCGCTACAAAGTGGAAACAATACAATCTTAATAAAATGAGCATAAAGGAAAGAGACAAGATTATAGATTCTTTAGTAAAATATTTTAATGTTTTTTCAATGTGATGGGTTTGATATATGTCGCTTGTCTGAATTGTTGGTACCTGCGCTCATATCTATTTCAAATTTTCAGATGAATGCTTTGCTTATTGACGGTATAAATTGAAAAAATATAAGGTAACGACGGGTTTTGTCGCAATTGTGTGTTTTATTATAGATATCATTAAGTGTAATCTTTTATAGGAGGTACTTTTGACGTTAGCTGATTTTATTCAAAAATATGATTTTAAGGGTTCTGTAGTTCTTCTAGAAGGCAAAAGAGACGTAGCAGATGCTGATAAGTCGAAGCTTATAGATTTGGGAAAATTATTGGCTGAGCAAACAGAGCATATGATTTTCAGAAGTGGCAACGCTGACGGGGCTGATTATTATTTTTCCAAAGGTGTGGCAGAAGTGGATGCTGAGAGATTGGAAGTAATAATCCCTTATTCAGGACACAGAAAAAAAGCTAACATAGCCAATAAAACATATGATTTGGATAATATAGATTTAGAGAAGGAAAAAGACGTTATTGAGCAGTCTATGAAGAATAAAGAAATGAAAAATCTTATCACAGAATATGTTTCAGGCGTAAGAAACCGGAACACAATAAAAGCCGCATACATTATCCGGGATACTGTAAAAGTAATCGGCACTTCCACCATTTCTAAAGCCAGCTTCGCAATATTTTATGATGATTTGGATAAACCGAAAAACGGCGGTACCGGGCATACAATGTTAGTTTGCGAACAAAATGATATACCTGTAATAAATCAGAAAACCTGGTTTGAGTGGCTGAAATAAATTTGTGAGGTATTTGAATGTATAGTTTTAAGATAGAAGAGGGCAGGCTGAGATTTTTCGATAACACTAAAAACATAAATGACTCCGGATTTCCATCTTTGGGAAAAATCGTTCCTTCAATGTCCAAAGATTCAGTAGAAGGTATTGAGACTACAATTTTATATGAATTGTCAGGCTATAGTTTCGATGAGTTTATTAACGTTGTCAGGCGGAGTGATTTCGTAATTCAAAATAAAGCGTATCAAACTTTTTTGTTGGATTCAGCTAAATTAGTTTCCAAGGCTTTGGATGATGATGTTGGGTTACTAATAGTACCTCAAAATATTTCGTATTTATTACGGGATATTCTGGATAGAATGAAGCATGTAAGACCGGGGCTTAAAATAATCTATGAATCGTTTCGGGACTTTGATTTGAGTAAGATTCAAATCAATTATGAAAAATACAATATCACCGAAAATTTGAAAAACAAAATGGAAGGTATTATTTCCGATGCTAAAGAAACGGGTGTTTTCCGGTTTGAAGAGGTACCGAAGCAATTTAAAGAAGAAGTGAATAAAGGATTAAATATGGATTACCGTAAAGTGCGCCCAGAGTACGTTTATGGACAAAATGTTGCTGTTATGGATGATGCTTTGGGTGAAAACGTCGATCTGCAAACAATGATACGCTGCATAAAACTTTTCGCTCCTGCAAAAATTGAAGCAATGAATTTAATTTAATAACTCCTAAAGATGAACTGTGAGTATTTTGCTTTAAAATTTTAAATATAGCCAGTAATAAAGATAGACTATTTTGGATTAGTATTCCAAAATAGTCTGGAAAATTATGGAATGGTTGTCCATTTTTTTCTACTTTTTTCTGTTAAGCAGAAACGTATAAATTATTAACATATAGATTGATATCCCTCGGCTTTGCACCACTGTTAAATATCAGCTTTGCTGATAGACCAAAGGTCATTTAACAGGGCAGGGGTGAAAAGTATCAAATGTCATCTCGACCGGAGTGGAGTGGAGTGAAGTGGAGAGATCTCTTTTACTTAATGCTATATGCTAAATAAATATGCAATTATGCTTAGGTAAGAATGTATTGTATATTATTTTTTATTATAAGGTATTTATAGTCGCAATAGTTTATAACTTTTACCCACACTTCGTAAGTGTAGGTAAAGTGTATTGATATACCAACAAATATGCAAGTGTGCTTACTTCTTTATAAAGATCAAAAGGTTACTGAGGTTGAATTTGTCTTGGAATATGATACCACTGCTGGCTTTGCTACTTTATCAATGGAAGATATAAGACCGCTTAAGTCCATGAAAATTTGTATGCCAGAGACGAACTAAAGAACTTATCACATATAACTATATGTCACATAACATCTTTTACACTAAAATGTGATAATAAAATCCAAAATTGATTTGTATTGACCATATTTTTATTTAGGTCTAAATATATTAACTTAGGATGCTTTGCATAAGCTTATTATTGCAATTCTGCAGTATTATGCTACCTGCCTAATTTTGTTATATTTTTCTGCTTATGCGAAACAATATTTCAGGAGCTAAATATGTCCAAAAGTAAATTTAAAGTGTTAATTGCAGAAGATGATAGGGATGCCCGCAAGTTGTGCAGAGATTTTCTGGAAAATCTTAATTTTGATGTTTACGAAGCATCAAACGGAACGGATGCTCTCGGGACAATTGAAAAGGAAGAAATTTCTATGGTTCTGCTGGATTGGGTTATGCCTGGGATTGAAGG
>DDHP01000041.1:0-25728 GCA_002338145.1 Deferribacteraceae bacterium UBA1873
CCCATCATATTAGGAAGATTTATATCCATTATTATAAGGTCAGGCTCATAGGTTTTTACTTTATCTATGGCATCAAGACCGTCAACAGCATTTTGTACATCAAAGCCTTCTTTTTTTAATACAAACTCAACAAGTTTGTAATTTTCAAAATTATCTTCAACATATAATATTTTGTACATCCATCCACCTTAAAATTAAAACACTTTTATAAAACTACACCTTTTTTAAATGTAATTATCCTTTACTAACAGTAAGGATAGCACAAAATAAAAATCAGGCAATACTGGAATTATATAATAGGACAACGTCTACTTTTCATTCCTGCTGCCAGGTTTTTCCAAAGTAATGCCTTCATTGCATAGTGGACATGAATCCGGAGAATATGTTTTAACATTAACCTTTATAAGAGGGAAAAAAGGAACACCAAAATCCAGTTTTCCATCACTCCTGTCAACCAGGGATGTTATCCCCACAACTTCAGCTTTCGATTCCTCTATTACATTGATACATTCTTTTGTGGACTTACCCGTAGTAACGACATCTTCAGCAACAAGAACTTTTTCATTTTCCTCAAGATGAAAACCTCTTCTGAGGCTCATAGCTCCATTTGTTCGTTCTGTAAAAATTGAGCGTTTTTTAAGTAACCTTGCCAGCTCGTAACCGAATCTGATACCACCTATTGCCGGACTGACAACTGTTACAAAATTCATATGGTAGATTTTTTTCACAAGTTCACTGATAATGTTTTCTGCAATTATCGGATACTGCATCACCAGAGCAGACTGTAAATATGTGTCACTGTGCAAACCGGAAGATAATAGGAAATGACCCTTTAACAGAGCATTATGTTTTTTGTAAATATCAATAATTTCTTTATCCGTCATATTCAATCTCCTCAATAATTTTTGTGGCGGCCAACAGCGGATCATCAGCCGCTGTTACCGGTCTTCCTATAACGATATAATCACATCCTATTTCAGCTGCCATTTTAGGGGTTACTACTCTTTGCTGATCATTTTTAACAGACCACTCAGGTCTTATCCCGGGTGTTATCGTTAAAAAATCATTTCCTAATTTATTTTTAACTATTTGTACCTCTTTCGGTGAGGATACTATCCCTTCAAGACCACTTTTTTTGGCCAGTTCAGCAAGGTGCAAAACGTAGTCAGTAGACTTACGGAAATTTATACCAAATGTTTTTAGATAATCCTCTCCCAATGATGTTAAAAGGGTTACAGCAACAAGCAAAGGCTTTTTGCCCCCTGTCTTGCTGCATGCTTCTGACAATTGTTCAGATGTTTTTTGCATCATGTCTGTGCCACCCTGAGCATGTACATTTAATATATCGACGTTATATTTCAGGCAAGCAAGTGTTGCAGAAGCTACAGTATTAGGTATATCGTGAAATTTTAAATCAAGGAAAATTTTCTTATCTTTTTCTTTAAGAAAATCCAGTATACCTTCTCCGCAGCCGAGAAAGGCTTCAAGACCGACTTTGTAAAAATCTATAGATCCACCCAGCTGCACTACAAGGGATTTTGCCGTGTATATATCCGGAGTATCCAGAGCTACAATAGGTTTGGTTTTCACAAAAAACTCCTGTTGGTTTTAAATTTTATAAAGACAGTGTATTAAATTACTATGCAAGAACTCTGTACAACTATAAAAACCCATCCTGTATATTGAAGCTGCAGGATGACACCAATGCACTAATAATGTCTGTTGAAAATAACAATATTTAGCAACATTTTTCAAGTATTTTCTGCTTATATGATAATATTCACGCACAAATGGAGAGCTTTGAACAAGTACCCCATCTAACCGAGCACTTAAAATTTAGTTCCCCTTTTATCAAAGAGTTAGATGGAGCTTGGAGTGGTTATTACAAAACGCAAAAAGGTAATATCCGAAGTGAAGAAGCTTTGTTTACTGCCCCCCTACCCTTTTCAGGCGCCGGGGGACAGAATTAAAATTTATTCAGAAAAGGTTTTAAGGATTCTGCTTCTGGTGGGATGTCTTAACTTCCTAAGGGCTTTGGCTTCAATCTGCCTTATACGTTCTCTGGTTACATTGAATTTTTTCCCTACTTCTTCAAGAGTATGATCGGAAGGGCAGTCAATTCCAAATCTTAATCTGAGAACACTTGCTTCTCTGGGAGAGAGCGTATCCAATATGTGTTGGGTATGTTCCCTTAGCTTCAGGTAGGTAACTTCATCTGTGGGATTTTTAGCTTTTTTGTCTTCTATAAAATCTCCCAGATTGCTATCCTCATCTTCACCGATAGGTGTTTCAAGAGATACCGGCTCTTTGGCTATTTTCAGTACTTTTTTAACTTTTTCTACCGGGATATCCATCTGCTGGGATATTTCCTCAGGTGTGGGTTCCCGTCCGGACTCAACCTGCAATTGTCTGGATATTTTTATCATTTTATTTATTGTCTCAATCATATGAACAGGAATTCTTATGGTTTTTGCCTGATCAGCTATAGCTCTGGTTATTGCCTGCCGAATCCACCATGTAGCATAGGTGGAAAATTTGTAGCCCCGCTGGTATTCAAATTTTTCAACAGCTTTCATAAGACCGATATTACCTTCCTGAATCAGGTCAAGAAACTGTAGTCCACGGTTGGTGTACTTCTTGGCTATACTGACTACTAATCTGAGATTGGCCTCTATTAACTTTGATTTAGCCAGTTCTGTTTCATACTCACCTTCAAGCAGTCCTTCATACACCAGCTTCATTTCGCTTTTGTCAAGGCCTATATGATTATATTCCATGCGCACTTTATCATAAGCCACTTTGAATTTATTCATCAGCATATTTCTGTCTTTGGCTGATAAGCCTGTAGAATTTATTTTTTTCTCAACTGTTTTAAAATCTTCTTCAGCATTGTAGGTCAATTCGGAAGGCTCAAGCTTGATAATTTTGAATATTTTACTTAAGTCTGATTCGGCATTGGAAATGCGCTCATGCATATCTTTTATATTTTGAGCAATCTTGCAGATGCTGTTATAATTCACCTTTATTTCCAGTAGTTTATCCGCAATTTCAGCAACTGTGTCCTGGATTTGCTGTTTGTAAGTCAGTATATTGTCTATACTTAATTCCCCGTTTTTTATTTCTTTAGTGAATCTGATGTTAGCTCGAAGTTTGGAAACAATATCTTCAAGGACTTCAAGAAAATCTTCTTTTATTTTTGTTTCCTTTTCATCTTTTAAAATTTTCAGTTCTTCTTCATCCAATTCTTCGTAATCCATTATTTCATCAGAGTCTGTGTCCAGGTCATCATCAACATCAATAATATCTTTTATTTTCATGTTACCCATTTTTATATTTTCAGCAATTTCCATAATTTGAATAGCTGTAGTGGGAAATGAAAGTACACTTTTTATAACTTTCTTTTGTCCTTCTTCTATTTCTTTGGCAACTTCTATTTCTTCTTCCCTTGTAAGCAGCGGAATATTTCCCATCTCCCGCAAATAAAGTCGCACGGGATCATCTGTACTTATTGCAGACTCAATGCTTACCTCTTCCTCTTCATTTTCAGAACTGCCTTCTTCTTCGATATTACTGTGGGCCAAAAGGGAATTTTTCTTATTGTTGTTATCCAAAACGTCAATTTTAAGCTGTGCTAACAGCATAAGTACATCATCAATGAGCTCCGTGGAAATTATATCATTGGATAAAAGCTCATTAATTTCATCAAACGTTACAAAACCTTTTTCTCTACCCAAAGCAATCAGTTGTTTTACTTCAGGAATTTTTATTTTCTTAGGCATTGGCAATTAAACCTCCAAAACAGATGATTTAAGATTTTTTAGTTCAGATAAAATGTTGTTTAAGGAAGACAAAAGTTCCTCAGTTTTTACTGGATCATTTTTGAACCTGTTAAGTTCATCAATCTTAGTTCTTTTTATTTTGTGTAAATAGTTATATCTTAATTGTTTCTTATTTTTGATTGCGACCTGGTACGGATCCTCTTCGCCAAAGTCATTAATTAAGATATGAGAAATTATTTCACCTACTTCACTGTCATTGAGCAGAACATGCATAATATCACCATTTTGTAAAACATCAACAATTTTTTTATAAATTTTCTTGGAATTTTCATCGTTAAAATAATGTTCATTCAAATCCTCAAGAAGAGAATCTATAACATCCTCCGGAAGTTTAAAAAGGCAGGCCAGAAAATTTTCTTCACACAGATATGTTAACCTTTTCTTATTACTGCCCGACTTTTTTATAATATTCCTCAGCGATGAAAATTCAACATCTTTGCGAAAAGTTTCTTCATTTATTTGAAAAATTTTGGAAATCTGACTGAAATATTCATCCTTCAGATAAGGGTTGTTTATTTTCATAAGGATTTTTTTTAGTTTATCCAGTATCTTTACCTTTTTTTGATAAGTGGTTGCATATCTTGACAAGTTTTTAGCATAACTAACAAAAAGGTCATCCCTCCCGCTTAACAGCTTTAAAAAATTGCTTTTCCCTTTACCTTTTATAAAAGAATCGGGATCATCGTGCTCCGGCAAAAAAACAACCTGAGGTGAAAAATTAATTTCCAGAAAAACATCCAGTGATCTGAAAGCAGCTTTTTTCCCGGCTATATCCCCATCAAAAACCAACAATACATCGTCACAATATCTTTTCAATAAAGAAGCCTGATTTTTGGTAAAAGAAGTCCCCATAGGGGAAACCACATTTTTTATTCCGGCCTCAGAGCATCGCATTACGTCGAAATATCCTTCTACAACCAAAGCGGTTCCTTCCTTTTTCATTGCCCCTTTAGCCTGATACATATTGTATAAAAGTTTGCGTTTTTCAAAAATATCGGTAGTGGGAGAGTTAATATATTTCGGTTTAATGTTATCATCCAAAGCCCTTCCGCTAAAGGCAACAACATTGCCCATATTGTCACGAATCGGAATACTTAATCTACCGGCAAATTTAAAATGAAGACTTGAAGAATATTCATAAAAAAGCCCTGAAGCTAAAAGAGAAGTTTTAGAATATTTTCTTTTTAAAAAAGACAAATCAAATTTTTCCGGAAAGTACCCTACTTCAAAATTTTCCAGCACTTTTTTGGAAAAATCTCTTTTTTTCATGTATTCGCTGGCTTTTTTACCTTTACTGCTATAAAAGACATCTTTGGAATAAACCAGAAGATCTTTGTGTATTTCAATTATATCATTATAGTATTTAGGTCTTTGCTGTTGCTCAAAAACAATATTATATCTTTCGCATAACATTTTTAAAGCATCTATAAAATCGAGATTGTTGTACTTCATGGCAAAGCCGATAACATTACCTGCAGCTCCACATCCAAAACAATGAAAAAGCTTTTTTTCAGGTGTCACATAGAATGAAGGTGTCCTTTCATCATGGAAGGGACATAAACCTTTATAACTGGCACCAGATTTTTTCAAATCAACATACTGAGAGATATACTCAGCTATATCAACACTTTCCATTATTTCCTGCAACTTTTCCTGAAAGTTGTCCGAAGTATTCCTGCTACTATTCATTTAATATATCTACCTTGATAATATTTTTTATAATTTCGGCGAAATTGTAAGTAACCCCATTTTGTTTTATAGAACCGTAAAATGGTGCAAACCCTGCCCCTTCAACCAGATGAAAGCTGCAACCATTAAACATTTCTGCAAAATAAAGATGGTAGTCCAAAGGAATAATTCTATCCATATCACCGAATATTACAAATATATTTTTATACCATCTGGAAGAATCCGGATAGATAGCGCGCTCTTTAAATAAGTTTCTGTCTCTCTGGGGATCGGCATATGGTTCACGTGGCACTTCAGCCATTTCTGAATAATTACCATCAAAATTATCTTTGAATTTTCTATTGTTAAGAATCATATAGTTATAGTCAAGATACGGTGAAAACATAATCTTTATGCCATTCAAAATATCCAGATTGCTTAGAATATCAAGACAACCACTCCCCCATCCTATAAATACATCAAAACTATCAATATCTTTTACAGGCAGCGTTTTTCTGATAACCAGATTATCATTCCCATAAAGAAAATCGAAATATTCTGAAATAAGGTCATTTTTATAGAACCAGTCGTTTAAAAATAGGATATTATACATAATAAGAAGAAATCACCATTCCTATATTGAATACCTTTTAATTTATAGACAAAATCAAATTTTTCAAATATTATTTTCATATGATTCAAATAAAAAACTTAACAGTGGAATTGGCCTCTGCAACAAAAGAAATATATATATTAAGGGATATTTCTCTTAGCTTATCAAAAGGGGAAATTCTCGGGATTGCCGGTGAATCAGGCTCAGGCAAAACAGTCTTATCCAAAACACTCATGGGACTAATTCAGTATCCTTTACAAAAAACAGCAGGAAAAATTGTGATAAAAGACAATACCCACAGTCAACTGTCAGAGCTTAAACAATACAGGGGGCAATTTTTTTCTATGATATTTCAAAATCCCACTGCTTCGTTAAATCCTGTTTTCTCTATCGGTCAGCAACTAACAGAAACGCTCAAGGCTCATAACCCTAATCTGGATAAAAATTCAGCCATTGCTGAAGCACTAAAACTGCTAAAAGAAGTAGAAATAGACCATCCTGAAGACAGGATGAACAGCTACCCCCATCATCTAAGTGGTGGGATGAATCAGAGAATTATGATTGCTTTGGCACTTGCAACAAATCCTGAAGTTATTATAGCAGATGAGCCTACAACCGCTCTTGATGTTACTATACAAGCCCAGGTCATAGATCTTCTTTTGAAATTAAATAAGGAAAAAGATATATCTATTATTTTTATTTCCCATGACCTTTCACTGCTTGAGTCCGTCTGCAATAATATTATAATACTATACGCCGGTGAAATTATGGAAAAAATACATTCACAAAATCTAAAAACCGAAAAAATCAAACATCCATATACGTTTGCACTTAAAAGCTGCATTCCCGGTATTAATGATTCAAAAGACTTCTTATACTCAATCCCCGGCACAATCAAGCTGAACACAGAAGATGATAATAATTCCTGCATTTTCAGTGATAGGTGCAGGTATGCAACGCAAATATGCAAGCAGGTGAAACCTGCACTAAACAGCCACTGCAATTACAGGTGTCACCACCCATTATAGGTCAGGAAACGGGAATGACTTCTTGATACGGTTTCATCGGAAAAATAAAAACCGGTGGTTATGTGCCACCGGTTATTTATTTTCATTCTTTTGAGCTTGCTCATCTTTATCAAAAGCAATAAATCTATTTCCCTGTCTTGAAACCACTTTCAAAGCTACAGTATCCCCGGGTTTCAGACTGGTGTATATGTTGTAAAATTCCTCTGCGCTTCTCACCTGTTTTCTGTTTATCCATACAATAACATCACCTGCGCGTAAGCCTGCTTCGTATGCATTTGACATTTGATCTATATTAGTCACTTTAACACCATTTTCTATTCCGAGAGCATTTTTCTCCGCATTATTCAGTTCACTCACGGTTATCTCAGAGTCACTTCTATATTCCTTACTTGCAACTTCCTGGGATTCCCGTTTCCCCAGTTTGACATTCAAAGTAATTTCTTTACCATTTCTAAAAAGCTTTATTTTAACAGTTTCACCAGGGGACTTACTGCCTATATAGTTTACCAAATCCCGCTGATCAGCTATTTTTTTATCATCAACCTCCAGTATAATATCACCTGCTTTTATGCCCGCTTTATCAGCAGGATCACCTTTTATCACATCAGCGATAAGGGCTCCTGTAGGCTCATCAAGTCCAAATGTTTTGGCCAGTTTTTCGTCCATTGGCTGAAGTGAAACACCAAGCCATCCTCTCTCCACTTTACCTTCTTTTAGTTTTGGCAGTAAATCTTTAAGCATATTTACAGGGATAGCAAATCCCAAGCCCTGCCCTGAAGGGATAATTGCCGTATTGATTCCAATTACTTCACCATTCAGATTTACCAAAGGTCCGCCACTGTTGCCCGGGTTAATGGATGCATCAGTCTGCATAAAATTATCATACGGGCCTTCCCCTAAGACTCTGCCCTTTGCACTTACTATCCCGGCAGTAACCGTCCATTCAAGCCCAAAAGGATTTCCAACGGCAACTACCCAGTCTCCGACTTTGGCTTTATCCGAATTCCCCAGCTCAAGAGGATACAATTTTTCGCCCTCAGGATCGATTTTCAACAAAGCTAAATCAGTAAGCGGGTCTGTCCCCACAAGTTTAGCATTGAACTCTTTTTCATCAGATAATTTTACAATTATTTCATCAGCATCTTCTATCACATGATTGTTTGTAACAATAAGTCCGGAGTCTTCCAATACAAAACCTGACCCTAAAGATTTAGATTTGAAACGTTTTCTATGTTCCGGAATATCAGGAATCTGATCACCGAAAAATTTTCTAAACAGTTCATCATTGAAGAACTCACTAAATCCCTTCCGTTCAACTATTTTAGTGGTGCTAATGTTCACAACACCTTTTCTGACTTGCTCGGAAACATCCGAAAAAGAATCAGGCGCACCAAAAGTATGTCCAGCGGTTATTCCGGCAAATAAAATAACCAAGACCATCAATACGTTAATCGTTTGTTTCATTCACTTCCTCCTTGCTGTTAATATATTTTATTACTCTATCCATCGTATCAAAAGGTATTAAGCCAACAGCCGTATATACATTGTGGCCAATACTTTTTCTGTAAACATAGTTGCCAAGAACCACTTTCTTTTTGTTTATCTTCTCTTCTGCGCCTTCATCAATAAATATGGAAAATTTATTCAAACCATCACTGTAAACCACATGTTTGGTATCTTCATCTAAATAACGGCAACCAATAACTTTAAAACCTATGAACTCACCTATTTCCGAACAAATATTATTGTCCACTGTTCTTTTCCGGCTCTTATGCCCTTGTTTTATATGAGGAAGTTCGTCCACATAGCCGTAAGAAAACATAAGCTTACCTTTTAAGTCATAGACCTCTTTTCTTACAATTACATTATCTTCGGTAACCCAAACAACATGTTTGAACCGATCATTGAATGTGGGAATTAGTTCATAAACAATTATTTTATTGTTAAAAAGAACAGTTCCACGGTTTATTGTTATTTGATAGAAATTTGTATCCACATTTGAAATATTAAAATAGTTGTCTTTCATCCTTTTTATCATCAAATGTGTTTGGATTTCCATATTTTCCTGGCCTTTGACAATAAAAGTGGAATATGTTGAATTATCGTTGGCAATTTTAAAAAATATTCCGGCGTGGGTATTTGCTGTAAAAACAATAAAAATAATCGGAATTATATATTTCATTTTTTGAAATTAACAGAAGTTAATTCAAAAGCTTGCTCTCTATCTGCCGATGTTTCTTCCATATGTTCATAAACAAAATGCTCTAACTGATCTTTTTCTTTTTTTGCGACAAAAAAATCATTCCCTGTAATATGAAAGAGACTTACTGCTGAAAAAAACACCATTAATATAGCAGCTGCGCTAAACAAACCTAATTTTTTAATATTATTTTTATTTTCACTCAAATTTTCAGATGTATATTCAGACCTGATTTTTGCCATAACCTGGCTGGAAATATCTATATCACAGCTTTTCTCATAAGAATCTTTGATATACGATTTAAGAGCAGACTCATTTTTCAGTGCAGTTTTACAGTTCGAACATTTGGCGATATGCTTCAGTAAAGCATCTTCCTGCACCTCACAAAGTTCACCGTCCACATAATAGGTAATTAATTTACGATACTTTAGACATTCCATCTACAAATCCTTGATTTATCAACCTTTGTTTTATGTATTGCCTTGCATTGAAAAGCCGTGATCTTACAGTGCCCACCGGGATATTGAGCATTTCAGCAATTTCTTCATAACTCATTTCTTCAACTTCTCTTAAAATTATTACAACTCTCAATTTATCCGGTAGTGAATCTACAAAACGCCTTACAAATTTTTTTAGTTCATCATTAAGAAGATCCTCTTCGGGATTTGCATAATCTGTAATTCTGTCAAAGAAATCATCACCTTTTTCTTCATCTCCGGAGTTATTTCCAACATCCACCATTCTCTTGTTCTTTTCAAAGCTCAGTAAAGCACAGTTAATAGCTATCCGCTTAACCCATGGATAAAATTGGTTTCTGTTTCTCAAAGAGCTCAATTTTTCGAAAGCCTTCATAAATGCGTCCTGCACTATGTCCTGAGCGAAATCAGCATCCTTAACTATGTTAAGTACAGTTGCATACAGCTTGCGTTGATATTTTATGATAATTAGTTCAAACGAATTATTGTCACCAGCCAGTACTTTATCAATCAACTGTGAGTCATTCATTGAATCCTCCATATCATACTCCTTATGACAGTTATACAACTTTTTAGTTCAACTAATAACAAAATTTCTTTATCAAATGTGGTACAAAACTATATTAATTGCAAGAAAAAAATATTTGATGACATTTTTTTGTCATCCAGAGGGGATTGGTTTCTCCCCCTGGCTTAGGGGTAGATAAAGAGGGGTACATTTTGTCAAACAATAGTTTTGTCACCTCGAGCGGGGTCGAGAGGTCTCTATTGTAAAACAGCGGTAGAGATCTCTCCGCTCCACCGAGACTATTGGTAGTGCTCGGTTTCGGTCGAAATGACAAAATTATCGTCCTGAGCAAAACAGAAAGGTTTTTTGTCAAACAACGGTAGAGATCTCTCGACTTCGCTTCGCTACGCTCGAGATGACAATGAATATTTACCATTTCTCACCCTGTTAAATGCTGCCAGAGGCAGCCCATCGGAGATGGATTTAACAGGGGCGAGCCGAGCGTAGTCGAGGAATCCCCAGCTATAAGCTAATAATTTCTGCGTTTCTGCTTATTATCTTTTATTTATTAAAAAACCAATGTGTAACCCAAAACGTAACCCATGAGAAACCTAAAACTTCGTAACTTACTGATAACAAAGAAGCTGGCAGCCGGAATTGAACCGGCGACCTATGAATTACGAGTTCATCGCTCTACCTACTGAGCTATGCCAGCCTGTAACATAAAATCTACTTCTAAATAATCATAATTGACTTTGTCAACATAAATTTCCAGCATATCGCCTATTTTGTATGTTTTTTTTGTATTTTTCCCCACAAGACACTCGAGCTCAGGGTTATAAACATAATAATCATCATCCAGTTTGGATATAGGTATAAAGCCTGTAAGCAATACTTTAGTCAAAAACACAAAAATCCCTGACGAAGACACCCTGTTCACATGCCCGGCAAAAGGTTCGCTGCTATGTTTCTCCAGATATTTTAATTTTTTGTACTGGTTTATTTCCCTTTCAGCCTCTTCTTCCTGCTTTTCCATAGCAGAACAGTGTTCTGCAGATTCTTTCATAAACTGCTTTTTTGGTCGAAAATTATATTTATAAAAAATACTCTTGAGTAATCTGTGAATGAGAAGATCGGGATATCTTCTGATAGGGCTGGTGAAATGAGTATAAGATTCCGAAGCCAGACCAAAATGACCTATGTTTTCTGTTGAATAAAGCGCCTTCTGCATTGTTCTCACCAAGATAGAACTCAATATATAACTGTACTTTGAATTTGCTATTCTTTCAGATATAAGCTGCAAACTTTTGGGGGTGATCACTTGCGGTTTTTCTATATCCAATCCAAATCGTTTGCAAGTCTCTGTAAATTCTTCAATTTTTAGCGGGTCAGGTTCTCCGTGAACACGGTAAATGGATAAATCCACTGAATTTTCCAGGAATTCTGAAACTGCTTCATTAGCTTCTATCATAAAGTTTTCAATAAGCCTGTGGGCAATATTTCTCTCAGCAGGTTTAATATCGGCAATATCACCATCGTCACCAATAATAAATTCTACTTCAGGTAAATCAAAATCTATAGTACCCTTTTTTCGCCTTCTCTCAATAATAATATTTGCCAGAGCAGCGGCATTTGACAAAAGTTCGCTGAGTTTTTTGTTTGTAGTATTAGTTTCGCCGGATATATATTTATAGGCAGAATCATAGGTAAGCCTATAGTTACTTTTTATAACAGATTGGTATATATTGCTTTTTTGTCTGTTTCCAAATGCGTCATAATGTATTTCCGCTGTAAGTGTAAGACGTTTCACCCGTGGTTTCAGGCTGCAAAGGTCATTGGATAGCTTCACCGGAAGCATCGGTATAGCAAATTCCGGGAAATATACACTGGTTGCTCTGTTGTAAGCTTCTTTATCTACATTAGTATCTGGACGGACAAAATGTGCCACATCAGCTATATGTACATACAAAATATAGCCGTTATCTTTTGAAACCACTGAAATTGCATCGTCAAAATCTTTAGCACTCTCACCATCTATAGTAACTGTAAAAAGTTTTGTCAGATCAACCCTCTCACCGGGATTATCAAACATTTTTTTTGCGTTTTCGTGCAATTCGGTATTCACATTTTTTGGAAATTTTCGTTTAAATTCATACTTTTCCATTACTATTTCATTTTCTATCCCTTTATCACTTAAAGTGCCCAACTTCCTAACAATTTTACCTTCCGCATTCTTTCCCTTATCTGGGTATTTTAAGATTTCACAAACCACCACATCATCGGTTTTCAATCTTTTGGAAAATCTGTTGGGCACATATATATCGCCTGCAAATTTTTTTATAAATGGAACGACATAGGCAAAATATTTGGATTTTTCAACCCTTCCTACGACTTTCTTATACCCTCTTTCCAAAACCTTTACCACGTGGGCTTCCTTTTTCCCTTTAAAAGTTTCCACTTTTATGGAAACGCGGTCCTTATGCACTGCCCCATTCAATCTTTTAGGGGGAATAAATAAGTCTTCCATTCCTTCTTTTTCCGGCACAAAAAAAGCATATCCGTCAGGATGTCCGTCAACATAACCGGTAAATAAGTTAAGTTCATCAGTAATCGCATATTTAGCAGATTTAAGTTTGACAATTTCACCTGAAATAATCATGGATCTGAGAATTTTTCTAATGCCAGTTTTCTGTGCATCCAGCCCTTTGCATAGTTCCTCTATACTCAAAGGACGCCCTTCTTTCTTTAAAATTTCTTTAATGTTGTCTTCTAATTTACTCAATATTCAACTCTTTTAATTTTTTTCTGAATGTATTTCTGTTTATCCCCAATAAACGGGAAGCAACGGACTTATTACCTTTCGACTGTATTAATGCGGCGTCAAATAATGGCTTTAGAGTGAATTTGGAATATTCTTCAAAAGCCATGTTTTTTTCGGATATACTTTCTGCTTCTATGATATCCGCAGCAAGCTTATACAGTTGTGAAAAAAGTGAATGACCGTTACTGCACAGATTGTTATTTTCTATTATTTTTTTGGGTAAGCTCTCCGGTGAAATGATATCACCGGTAGTATTAACAATGGCACTTTGAATAACATTTTCAAGCTCCCGGATATTTCCCGGCCATGAATATTTTGAAAGATACTCCATGGCTTCCTCATCGATGGACAGCAGGTTCCCTTTGAGGTTTTTATATTTGTTTAAAAAGTGCGAAACAAGGAACTTAATATCACCTTTCCGCTCTCTTAAAGGGGGTATCTCTATGGTTACAACATTAAGTCTGTAATATAAATCTTCCCTAAACTTGCCCTGTGAAACAAGGTTATCAAGATTTTTATTGGTTGCAGCAATAACCCTTAAATCAAGGTAAATATTTTTGGTGGATCCCAGTCTGCTAAGTTCCCTTTCCTGCAATATTCTCAAAAGTTTAGCCTGCAAAGAATAGTCCAGTTCAGATATTTCATCCAAAAAAATTGTACCTCCGTTAGCCTGTTCAAATTTTCCGGGTTTATCAGAAACAGCCCCTGTAAATGCTCCTTTGACATGCCCAAAAAGCTCACTTTCCATTAAATCATCCGGAATAGCCGGCATATTTATGGCAACAAAAGGCTTATTAGCCCTGTTACTTCTTTCATAAATCATTCTGGCAAAAATCTCTTTTCCGGTGCCTGTTTCCCCTTGAATCAACACGTTTATATTTGTTTTGGCGATGCGACCTATAAGTTTATATATTTCCAGCATTGTGGAACTGGTGGTTTGGAAATCGTAAATAAAATCTTTGTTTATTTTCGAGCGTGTTTTGTTTTTTTTGCATACGTCATGAATCTTTCCTTTTAGCTTACCAAAGTCAAATGGTTTTGGGAAAAAATCCACAGCCCCGGCATTAATGGAGCCTATAACATTACTGCTGGTGTTTTGGGCTGTCATTACAAGAAAATTAACACCGGGAAACTCATTCTTCCATTTTTCTACGCATTCTATACCGTCATCACCATCCAAAAAAATATCCACCAAACATACATCCACACTTTCTCGATTTAAAAGTTCGTAGGCCTCACCGGTATTTGAAGCTGAAAGTACTTCGGTAAATTCATCTTCAAGACCTTCCTTTAATAACCAAAGAATATTTTCTTCGTCATCCACAGCCAGAACTTTTACAAATTCATTCATAACGGCAAAAATACAGTAAACACTGTCCCTATATTATTTGTGCTGAAAGCTAATCTTCCTTTGTGTCTTTCGATAATTTCCTTGGCAATTACTAACCCTAAACCATTACCCTTACTTTTGGTAGTAAAAAAAGGAATAAACATTTTATCCTGAATTTCTCTCGGGATCCCTCCCGCTTGGTCAATGATAATAAATTTTGCCATTGATGACAATCTATTTTTTTCGCTATCTTTATACTTAATTGTACTATCCACAGTATAAATAATCTTAATCTCACCGGCAGGATTTGCTTCACAGGCATTTTTCAGTATATTGTAAAAAGCTTTGTAAAGATATCCCCTGTCGCCCGTTATTAATTTTAAATCAGAAGCGATTTCACAGGTAAATGTGACATCATTAAACAAAATTTTCAGGGAATCCATCATCTCCTTAAAAAAATCCAAAATATAAAACTCTTCACGATTAAGCTTTATATCCAGAATAGATCCAAAATCATCTATAAAATCTTTTAGCCTTTTACATTCATTGGATATAATATCCGAACATTTTGAAGTATAATCATTATCCGTTTTATTCTTCAACACCTGAACGGTTCCATCTATTACAGTAAGAGGATTTTTGACTTCGTGCAGAAATAAACCGATATCAATAAAAGAACTGTATTCAGAAAAAATATCAGTCAAATTTATTATAACTATATAATGCTTATTCCCAAATGCTTTGAATTTAAGAAAGTACTTTTCCTGATTCAGGGTAATAAGTTTCCTTTGGTTGAGAATATTCTGATATAAAAACGAGCCAATATCAGATATCCCTGATGCCTTAAATATGGAAAAAATATTTTCTGATGAATTATTATATTGCTCAATTTTACCGTTATCAACAACACAAAACGGTATTTCTAAAAAATCAAAAAATTCTTGCTCGTGGCTATAATTATGCATAGACTATTTTACAACTTTTTGTTCATCCGGATCCTGGTAAAAGGGTTCGAAGGTATATTCTTCCGAATAACTGTCTGTGATTTTATGGGTTTGCTTATCAACTTTGTAATAATAAACATTGGATGTTGACGGCATTACTTTATAGGCAAGATCACCGACGGCTCGCTCAGTAAAATCCACCCAGGCTGGCAACGCCGCTCTCGCACCTGTTTCAAGATTACCTATGGTCTTGTAATCATCAAAACCAACCCAACTTCCCACTGTGATATTAGGGGTAAAACCGACAAACCATGCATCTATATAGTCATCCGTTGTCCCTGTTTTGCCACCTATTATTCTGGGTATGTGGCTGGCATTTCGCCCTGTACCATTCTCCACAACATTTACAAGCATATCCGTCATAATTTGTGCAGTAGCAGGGCGAAGAGTTTCTTCCGCAACTTCAGGTGTTTTCTCGTAAATTACTTCACCTTTGCTGTCAGTCACTTTTACAACGGCCAGCGGAACCATTCTCTTGCCCATATTGGGGAAAACAGAGTAAGCATATACCATTTCCTTGAGGGAAATAGAGCCGGAACCTATGCTTATGGAAAGATTGTTTGCAAGCTCTGAAGTTATTCCGAATTTTTCTGCATACTCTTTTATTTTTCTAATACCAAGCTGATTCGCAAGTTTTATCGTTACCACATTCCGGGATTTTGTTAACGCTTGCTTAAGCGTAGTAAAACCATAAAATTCCTTTTCAAAATTCTCTGGTCTCCAGAATTCATCTTCTTTTTCCATCGTTTTAACAATAGGAGCATCGAAAACAAGCGACATAGGTGTGTAGTTTGTTTCAAATGCCGCTGAATAAACAACCGGCTTAAACAGGCTTCCAACCTGCCGTCTTGCATCAACAGCCCGGTTAAACATCGATTTTTCGTAATTATACCCGCCAACCATAGCCAAAACAGCACCGGTATCAGAATCTATCACAAGAAAAGCACCCTCCACCTGGGGTTCCTGAGTAAGTCGATATTCAGGAGAAGATTCAATGCCATTATTTTTTACAAGTATATAATCATTTTCTTTTAAAATTATTCTTAAATCATCGAGTCTGTTTGTTTTTCCTTCATAGGGATGAGCCCATCTTGAGTCTCTCAGAAAAATTTCATCGGTACTGTTGTCAACCTCAATCTCTGCTTTGTATCTTTCCACTTTATTCACTTTGGCAAGGTGATATCCTTCATCAAGCAGATAGGATATTTTTTTAAGTTTTGTTTCTATTTCCTTGTCTTCAGTATTGCCCACCGGGCCGAAATATCCCTGTCTGTTTGTAACGTTTACTAAATTTTTTCTTACAGCTTCTTCAGCCAGTTTTTGAAAATTACGGTCAAGTGTTGTATATATTTTATATCCTCTGTTTTCCAGATCGTCTATATTCAGGTCATGTTCTAATTTTTTTATGATGTAGTCCACAAAATAACTGGCTGATTTTCTCCGATTAGGTGTTTCATCAATTATTTCTAATTTTTCACGTTTGGCTCTTTCGTAAGCACGCTCACTGATAAAACCCTCTTCATACATCCGATAAAGAACATGGTTTTTTCTTTCTTCAGCTCTTTCCATGTTTATGTGTGGAGCGTAATACCCCGGAGCTTTGGGAAGTCCGGCAATCATGGCAGCTTCAGAAAGTGTTAAATCATCTGCATTTTTGCCGAAATAAAATCTGGCTGCAGCTTCCACCCCATACGCACCTCTGCCGAAATAAACCTGATTAAGATAAAGTTCCAGTATTTGGTCTTTGGTTAAAAAATTATCTATTTTATATGCCAAAATGGCTTCTTTTACTTTTCGTTTAAGTTTTTTTTCGGGTGTAAGATAAATCACTTTGACAAGCTGTTGGGTTAATGTACTTCCGCCTTCCACTATTCTGCCAGCTTTTAAATTAACAAAAAATGCCCTCAGTATACCTTTAATATCAATACCCTGATGTTCATAAAATCTGCTGTCTTCAACAGCTATAATAGCTTTTTCCAGATTATCAGGTATTTTACTGAGACTTATGGGATACCGTCTTTGACCTCCCAGCTCGGCCAATGCCTCATTATCCCTGTCATATACAATAGTAGCCTGATTATATTCGAAATTTTTCAGTTGTTTAATGGAAGGAAGCTCATTGCTGAGTTTAAAAAGATATGAACCTAATCCAACAGCCAAAATAAATATTAATACAGTAAAAACACTTAATGTTATTATAAGGAATTTTTTCATTTTACCTGATGTTTGGCTTTGTATTCAAATAGCATATCTCTGATTTTGGCAGCCTTTTCATAATCTAGTTCTTCTGAGGCTTTATACATTTCTTTTTCCATAACATCAATGTCTTTTTTCCTGTTTCCGGTAAGCATTTTCTCGATTGAGTCATCATCAACTTCAATAGTAACATAATCCTTTTCATATATACTATCCAGAATATTGGTAATTTCGCTTTTAATTGTTTCGGGCGTTATACCGTGCTTTTCATTATATTCCATCTGTTTTTTGCGTCTTCTGTTTGTTTCTTTTATTGCAAAATTCATAGATTTAGTCATTCTGTCAGCATAAAAAATGGCACGACCGCTCACATTTCTTGCTGCCCGGCCTATGGTTTGGATGAGTGATCTGTCGGAACGCAGGAAACCTTCCTTGTCTGCATCAAGTATCGCCACCAGGCTTACTTCCGGAATATCCAGCCCTTCCCTGAGCAGATTTATTCCCACAAGCACATCAAATTTTCCTAATCTAAGTTCGCGAATAATTTTAATGCGTTCGAGGGTGTCTATTTCAGAATGCAGATATTCAACTCGCAATCCCATTTCTTTATAATACCTTGTGAGATCTTCAGCCATTCTTTTCGTCAGGGTAGTTACCAATACTCTTTCACCTTTTTCCGTTATTTTTAGTATTTCCGAGTAAAGATCATCCACCTGATTTTGTGCCGGTCTCACTTCAATTTCCGGATCCATAAGACCTGTGGGACGAATAATCTGTTCCACAACAACATGATTTGAGTCTTCAATTTCAAATTGGGCGGGTGTTGCACTCACATACATAACTTTATTAAGTCTCTCATTAAACTCTTCAAATTTTAAAGGTCTGTTGTCAAGTGCAGAGGGTAATCTGAAACCGAATTCCACCAAGGTGGATTTTCTGGACCTGTCACCGTTAAACATGCCCCTTATCTGGGGTACGGTAATATGGGATTCATCGATAATAACAAGTGAGTCTTTCGGTAAATAACTAAGAAGTGTGGGAGGTGTATCCCCTGGATTTCTGCCGTCAAAATAGCGTGAATAATTTTCAATGCCGTTGCAGTAGCCCGTTTCTTCTATCATTTCGATATCGTACATTGTACGCTGTGTAAGCCTTTGTGCCTCAACTAATTTGTTCTCGTTTTCCAGAAAGCGCGTTCTTTCCAATAAATCTTTTTTTATTTGTTTAATAATATCATCAATACCAACAGAAGAAGTTACGTAGTGTGTATTGGGATAAATAGCTATCTTTGGCCTTTCTTTTATAGTTTTTCCCGTTATGGGGTCAAATTCCGAAAGCCTTTCCACCTCATCACCAAAAAATTCTATCCTATAAGCCAGGCTGTCTTCGTGTGAAGGAAATACCTCCACTGTATCTCCTTTAACCCGGAATACACCTCTGTGAAAATCATAGTCATTTCTGTCATACTGTATGTCCACAAGTTTTGTTAAAACGTCTTCCATCCCGACATCATCACCTGTTTCCAAATTTACCAACATACCATAATATGCTTCCGGTGATCCAAGCCCATATATACAGGAAACACTGGCTACAATTATAACATCGTTGCGCTCCAGAAGGCTTCTTGTTGCTGAATGCCGCATTTTGTCTATATTATCATTAATTGAAGAATCTTTTTCTATATAAGTATCCGATTGGGGAACATAGGCTTCCGGTTGATAATAGTCATAATAGCTCACAAAATATTCAACAGCATTATCCGGGAAAAATCTTTTAAATTCTCCGTATAACTGCGCTGCCAAAGTCTTATTGTGTGCTATAATTAGAGTTGGGACATTAAGTCTTTCTATGACATTTGCCATGGTAAATGTTTTGCCGGAACCGGTAACACCGAGCAGAACTTCTCTTTTGATATTATTTTCATAATTTTTTACAAGTTCCTCGATGGCTTTTGGCTGATCACCAGTGGGGCTATAATCCGAAACTAATTCAAAACTCATTTAATTCTTCCCGGATCATTAAAAACTGTGAAACTTTTAGCAGTTGCTAAACCAATCAGTGTCATATCGGATCTAACAGCTAAATCCACCCCAAGTTTTGAGGGAGCTGTCCGCGAAACAACCACAGGAATACCTGCGCGGGAACATTTAAGAATCATTTCCGAGGTAAGTCTGCCTGTTGAAAGCAAAACACCTTCGCTTGACTCATCATTAAGAATCAAACTGCCTATGGCTTTATCAATTGTATTATGTCTGCCTATATCATCGCAGGAAAATTTGTAATTATTTTTTCCGGAAAAATATGATTTGTGGACACACCGTGTTACACTGTGTAAGTCGGACTCAAGTTCCAGCTGTTTATACAGCTCGGGGATTTTACCTGCCTGTATTTCAAAATTGCCATTTATTTTGGAGATATTCTCAAAGGTTTTATCAAGAACCTTTCCTCCTCCGCATCCAGAAGTAATTGTCCAGCTGCTGTTTTTACCGATGGGTCGGGGATCTTGTAAATATATATAAATGTTGAAATTTTCACACATTCTGTAATTGACCACATCTTTTGCGCTCTCTATTATCCCCGAAGTAAAAAGAAAACCGTATACAAACTCCTTTTGCTTATCAGGAACAAGCATCACTGATGCAAAATATTCACCATTGATATGCAGATTATGCTTTATTTCTTTAACTATGTATTTTTCCTCTTCTCTGAATCCGTTATTATAAAAAAAAGTTTTATAGCGTACCGCCAACTTCTTTGATATATTTTTTTGCATACTCAAAATCCTTTTTTGTATTAATATTAATAAAACTTATTAAATCCGAATCATATTTCAAACAATCCGACTCACCAACATATTCTGTGTCAGCTTCATCAAGAATATCGAGAATCCTGTAGATATGTTTTTCAAAATAATAATTCAGTGTGTTTAATATTTTATCGGAATATATTCCGCATAAAGTATGAACTTTTCCACCGGTAACAGGCAAAACAACGTCCTTTTCTTTTCCCGCTAAAAATTTTACAAGCTCTACTTTTACAAAAGGTGTGTCTGCAGAAACAACAAAAACCCTGCTATACTTTGCATGGGCTAATGCCGTTATGATGCCAACAAGTGGACATTGGGTTTTGTAAACATCCATGATTAAGTTAACATCCCGAATATCTGTAAATTTATTTTTATCTTTGCTTACCACCATAACATCAGAAGACAATACTTTCATCCTTTCAGTGAGCAGGGATGTTATGCTGCGCCCGTTTATCTTTGCCAGTGTTTTATCTTCACCAAATCTTCTGCTTTGACCTCCTGCAAGTACAGCTACAGAGAACTTTGTATTACCCATTATATACCTGTTTTAATTTTATTTATTTAGTTCCCATCCGAAAAGTCAGTATATTCTAAAAAACGAGATGCTGAACCAAGTCCAGCATGACTATTTATCATAAATTTACTATAGATGTCACCCTGAACTTGTTTCAGAGTCTCATAGTTTTCGGATGGGAACTATTTACTTTTGAAAATAGCATATACCTTTTTTTTGTCAACGAATCTAAAGATTAAAAGTGGACAATCCCTTTTTGTGAATCTGATTAAGCAAATTATCTGTAATCTGTTGATTATACTCAGTATTTACCCCTATATTTATACCAGGTTTTACTTTTGGTCCATGAAAATCACTACCGGCCGTATAACCCATATCATACTGATCCGCCAGTTTTTTAAACTCATATATATCTCCGGTACTGTGATAACTCGAAAAAACTTCAATACAATCAAAAGGATATTCCATAAGGGGTTTTATCAGGTAATCAGGATAAAGTTTGGGATGAGCCAATGAAAATATTGCTTTGTCATGCATTATATCAAAAAATTGCTGTATATCAATCAAGGGAACATATACGTGGGCTTTTCCACCCTTGGCGAAATAGTCAAAATAAAATTTTGTATAAGGCGAGTCCGATTTTTTCCCTAATACATATTCATGTAAATGTTTCCTGTTTTCTTTATAATCCAGCAACGTATCCAGAAAGGTTACGCCGGAGGGAATTTTGTTCACAGAATTTTCCATAAGAATGCTCAGTTCTATTGTAAAGCCAAGATTTCTTAATGCTTCAACTCTTTTTTCTGCCTGTTTTAATTTATTGGCATTAATTATATCAAAAACATCCCTGAGACTATCGTCATATGAGTTTATACCATAAGATAAAATATGGATTTCATGTTCCTTCAGAAAAGCAGAAAATTCAACAGCAGGGATTAAAGTAATATCCCTTTTGGGGATATGCTTGCCGGAGAAGTGCATATAGCCGTCAGCTGTATTGTGATCAGCTATAGAAAAACAACTTATTTGTTTCTTTTTAACCAGAGCAAGGATTTCCTCCGGGGAAAACTCCCCGTCCGAAGAACGGTTAGAGTGTATATGCAGATCTATCAACATATTCAGGTATTATATCCTGCATCAAAAGCTTCAATATTTTTTCCCTTTGTTTTTGGAGGCACCTTTTCAGATATAACATCCTTCCATATATCCGGCTTTATCTCCAAAACAGAAGCCAATTTACCCAGCATTACCGTGCTTGTCACCTTCCTGTTAAAAACTTTATCTGCAATATCAAAAGCATTCAGCAGATAATATTTTTTAAATATTGTTATTTTTTCTTCAATAAGGCTGTCAGGATATTTTTCCTCGCCTCCGGCAGCTCCGGGCGGATAGATTTTACCTTCATTTAAAAGTAAAATAGTTTCATTGTTTATATATTCAAAGTAACGTAAGAATTCCATTTTTTCAAAAGAAACCAATATATCAGCACTTCCGACAGGTATCACGGGTGAAAATACCTTCTTGCCTATTCTCACATGGCTTATTACGCTTCCCCCCCTTTGGGCCATTCCGTGGATTTCGCTTTTTTTAACGTCATATCCGGCACTTAACGCAACATCACAAAGAATATCACTTGCCAAAACCGTTCCCTGTCCACCAACACCTACCATTAATATATCAGTTTTCATTTATCCACCTTGCTTATTCCCCAAGTTTATTTATAGCATCAAATTTACATACTTCAGGACATAAACCACAACCCGTACACATTGTTTCGTCAATAAAAGCTAAGCGTTTCTCACTGTCCCAAAGTATTGCCGGACATCCAACTTTTACACACGCCTTACATCCTGTACAGTTTTCCCGTATTACAAAATACGGGCTTGAAATCACACTTCTGTCTGCAAAGATACATGGTCTGTTTGTTATTACCACACTCAGTTCTTCCTTTGCTGTCTCTGCTTTCAGAGTGTCCAGGCACTCTTCCACATTAAAAGGATCGACAACTTTAACGTTTTTAATTCCCATCCCTTTACATAATGTTTCGATATTTATCTGAGGCGCCGGAGTTCCATTGATGGAAAGTCCCGTTGCAGGATTAGGTTGATGTCCTGTCATTCCGGTAATGCGGTTGTCAAGTATGATCACTGTGGATGTCCCTGAATTGTAAAAAGAATTAATAAGGCCGTTTATACCTGTATGAAGAAAAGTGGAATCACCGATCACAGCAACCGATTTTCTTGCATATTCACCATTTGAGCCCTTATCAATTCCGTGTGCCATAGAAATGCTGGCTCCCATGCAAACAGTGGAGTGTATCGCTGACAGGGGAGGTAACAACCCAAGTGTATAGCAGCCGATATCCCCGGAAGCAAACAGTTTCAATCTGTTTATTGCATAAAATATACCCCTATGGGAGCATCCCGCGCACATGTTTGGAGGACGCTGGGGCAAATCTTTGTCGATATCGTCATATTCAGAGGGAAAACGTAATACTCCGAAGTCAATATTTTTGAAAAGTTTGCTCACTCTCTCAACAGACAGCTCCCCCATTAGCGACCTGTCCAGTCGCTGAAGGTTTAAACCATAGGCTATGACCTCATTTTCAATAAACGGATCAAGTTCTTCCACAACAAAAAGTTTTTCTACCTTTTTGCTGAATTCCTTTATTTTTCCTAAAGGTAAAGGATACACCATATTTAGCTTCAACAAAGAAGCATCAGGAAGAGCCTCTTTTACATATTGATAAGCTATCCCGGAAGTGACTATACCGATTTTTTTACTATTCAGCTCCTCAGAAGCCAAATTCAGTATATCGTTATCATAGTCAGTCTGAATATTTTTTAGCCTGTCTTCGACAAAAAAATGTCTTTTTCTGGCATTTGCAGGGACCATTACCCACTTGGGTATATTCACATCCAGATTTTTTCGGGAAACATTTTCTCTGCTTCCAATATCCACAACTGACATACTATGAGAAAGCCTTGTGACTGACCGAAGCAAAACAGGTGTGCTGTATTTTTCCGAAATCTCTACTGCTAATTTTACAAAATGTTTGGCTTCATTACTGTCCGAAGGCTCAAGCATAGGTATTTTGGCAAACCGTGCATAGTGTCTGCTGTCCTGCTCATTTTGGGAACTGAACATATTGGGATCATCAGCCACTACCACAACAATACCGGCGTTAACGCCGGTATAACTTAAAGTCATGAGAGGATCAGAAGCTACATTTAATCCGACATGTTTCATACATGTCATTGAGCGTGTTCCGGCAATACTGGAGCCTATAGCAACTTCAAGAGCAACCTTTTCATTAGTTGCCCATTCAGAATATATTTCATCATACATTTTAATATTATCGGTAATTTCGCTGCTGGGTGTCCCGGGATACGAGCTCACAAGCCCTATTCCTGATTCATACGCCCCTCTTGCAATCGCAGCATTCCCGCTTAGAACTCTTTTTTCCATTAAAACTGCTCCCAGTTTTTCAGCAGCTCTGTCAATCTGCTATCTGAATATTTACCACTGAATTCCTCTATTCTGTTTTCATCATAATCGGAAGTTAATATATCCCTATATTCCCAAAGCTGTGTCAAGTATGAATTGTTAATATACTGTGAAATATTCACGTTATGACCAAGATCAAAAAGTACACTGTCGGCTAATTCTCTGTACTGTTTGCCCACCTGCTGTAAAAGTTTTTCAGCTTCAGCAACATTGCCGTTTTTTATATAATAAGTTGCAGCTTTCAGTCTTGTATAATCTGCGATTTCACTAATACTTGTTCCAAAATTCACAAAATCCTTAATGTTAGCGTCCTGAGCAATGCCAGACTGCAACATATTTTCATATTGCCCCAGTTGGCTTATTTTTTGTTGTTTGGAACTTTGCATAGCAGTAAAAACTATATAAACAACAATGAATAAACCTATCACTGCCCCTATAAAAAACAAAATTTTTCTAAAGTTTCTCTCAAGAAAAGCCTCAACCTTATCAACCGGGATTTCTTCGGTATTTTTACGTTTATTCTTAGCCATTTAGCCCTCCAGCTTGGATTTAAAAAGGAATCTATTGTTTTCAAAAATATCTTTAATTTCCGAATCAGTAAGACCGCTGCCTTTCATTATTTTTGAAGCCATTTCAGAAGTTACAGCATCTCCCGGAGCGTGAAAATCATTGTTAATAACAAGTTTTGCACCTGTTTTGAGGGCAACAGAAGCCACATGTCCATTTGTCAAAGAATGACCTTTTCGTGTGGTAATTTCCAGAAAAACGTTCTTAGCTGCTGCAAGCTCTGCTTCTTCTTTTGTTATTAACCCCGGATGCGACAATATGTCAACCTCAGCTTCGATAGCTGCTCTGTTTGTCCCTTCAGTAACCGGCTCCACAATTGTTTCTCCGTGAACCACGATAATATCAGCACCTTTATCAATGGCATTTTCCTTGATTTCTTTGATTAACTCAGGCGGAACATGAGTCAGCTCCAGCCCCACCAGTACATTAAAGCCTGAGTTTAAAGCATTTAATCGTTTTTTTAATTTTAGCTGGTTTTCAAGAATAAATTCATAATTGCTATGATCAGCATGATCGGTAAAAGCTATACCTTTGTAACCGGAAATTTTAGCCCTTCTGGCAGATTCAGCAGGAATCAGCTCACCGTCACTAAAAGTTGTATGTGTATGCAAATCATATTCAAACATAGCCTCCAATAATATTCAAAACTCA
>DDHP01000041.1:25965-27044 GCA_002338145.1 Deferribacteraceae bacterium UBA1873
AAAAATCAACAAGAAACTAAAATTTAAGAAATCATGCAAAATTTCAATATTGAGATTTTTGAAAACAAGCTCCTTTCGACATAAGTTTATTATAAGTAGGAGAGAGCATAAAATGGGAAAGTTGTTAGTTTTTCTTCCTTTATGGGTTTTGGGTGCGTTATCCTCATTCTTGTTTCTTTCAATTATTTTTTATTTATGCTATATTTTTTTATAAGTTTAGGTGAACCGTGTGTTATTTTTTTAAAAAAATTGCTGTAAATATGAAAAAATTAATACTCGTTTTTATTTTTTTAACAATAGACATACAGCTGCATGCAGAGCCTTTTATCCCCGAATGGTATCTTAATGCATCTTTGCCTGCAAAAAGCCATGAAATCATTGGATATGGATCAGCCAATACTCTTAGCGAAGCCATGACAATGGCAAGAGCCGAAATTGCCAAAACCCTCTCTGTGACCATAGACAGCAAGGTTGAATATTTCGCAAGCAAAAAAAACGGCGCAACAACATATTCAGTAAGTAACCTCATAAATGAAGAGTCGAAGATAATCATAGATAACACCGAGATTATAAAAAAGGAAAAAATCAATGACACCTGGTATGTAGCCGTTAAATACACATATTTGCCATTGGCTGTGAGAATAATGGATATAGCAAAACAAACAGATAATCAAAGCATTTCTCCACACCCTATACTGGAAAAATCTCCTTTATTTAAAACACTGAAGAATGAATTCAATTTCACTCCCAAACTGAGTTTCTTTCACAAATCCGGCATTCTTTTTATTCGTTTAAACAATGAAGTGATGAAGGTATCAAGAAATGAAGTTCCGTTACTATTTGGGATTGTTGATAGTGATTTTATCAATTTTAAAACAAAAAACAGCCATTTAAAGAACTATGAGGTTTATAGATTTAACATTGATATTTTTAAAAACGGTTATCTCTCTGTATTTCAGGTTTCACAAAATGGAGGGGTGGTATTATTTATAGATAATGAGCCTGTGGAAAATGGTATGAAACTTGTTTATCCTCAAGAAGATATTTACGAAGGTCTTGAAGCCATTGTCCCCGAAGAT
>DDHP01000041.1:27222-30580 GCA_002338145.1 Deferribacteraceae bacterium UBA1873
AAGCCATTGTCCCCGAAGATTATAGCAGTGAAATAGAGCTAAATGTAGCCGCCCTCTGTGACAAAAAAATAAACAATACAATTTTTCCTAAAGTAAGTGAAGATGTGATTTTCGCTAAGGATGGGATGAACACCCTTTTGCAGGAAACAAAACATTGTGAAATAGAAACGTTGATTTTAAATATAAGGAGATGATATGAAATATAGGCTTATATCATACCTTTTAATAGCTTTAGTACTGTTTTTTACAGGATGTAGCTCTAAAAAAATAGACGACTCATATTTGAAAAAGCATCATTACAATAAAACAAATAATTATACAGCCACCCAACCTTCAAACCTAAAAATTGGTTATAAATTTGATGATTCATTAAGACAGATAAAATATTTTAATGTCGGGAATCTTGAATTAATGAATTACTTTTATATACCATATGCTTCTCGCCGCACTGTAAAATATCATGTATATGATTTTAGCAAATTCTTGTTTGACAGCATCTTTCAGGCAAGTTTTGAAAAAAGTGTTTTTCTGGATAAAAACCAAAATTTTAGAGGTGATTATGTATGTGAAATTGCATTAAGTGACAAAGATGTTACAAGAACAGAAAGAGAAGGATTTACTCTAATTTTAGCGGGATATTATGAAAGTAGTACAACTGCATACCTTAATTATAACATTTCGTGCAAAGGGGATTATTTTAACAATTTTGAAGAATTAAGCACAGATATGCATTTTTATATTAATAAAGATTCAGAAAAAGAATGGAAATCATTTATAGCATCAGGAAGAAGCAAACTTAAAAAACTTTTTAGTAATTCAAAATCTGTCCATAATGCAATAGATAAAATAGCTTCGGATAAAAGGTTAAGCTATGAAAACGTTTATTATGCTGCTGCCCTGGCAAAGGAAAAAAGGTTTGATATATACAATTTCCTGGAATATTATGAAAAGCTTCATTCTGACCTGTCAAATGAAGAAATTTTTCACGTAATTAATTTTGTAAACAATAATTCTCCTGTACACAAAAAATATTTAGATAAATTAAACACCAGTCAAAAAGAATTTGTATATCAAAAAGCTATAGAACGAAAAAGTTTTAACACTGTAAAACATCTGGCAAACGAAAATATTGATGTAAACAATACAAATAAAGATGTATTGGCTGATGCAATAGATGCTAAAGCATATGATACTATTAAAGCACTGGTGGAATCAGGATACACTCCTAAGGAATCAGAAATAGAAAAATTAAATAAAGCAATATTTCCCCAAGACAATATCCATCTAACAAAAGAAGCACGGGATAATAAAATCAGATTTAATAAAACGGCTTATGGTTTAGCAAAAACATTTTTTCACAGCAATAATTACAAACATTTTAAGAATCCGATGCAAGAAGTATCTTTTATAACCGAGGAGATAATAAACAATTTCTTACAAATGAAGGACAATCCTGTGACAATTCCCCCAAAAGTAGAAAAACCAAGCCTTCCAGAACCTGTTACCTTAAAAAAGAGTAAATTTGAAAGCACAAAATCTTTCCAAAACCGTGTAAACGATGCAAAATTGCAACGCAAAAAAGAAATAGAATTACTGCAGGTGGAATACAGAAAAAAAGTGGAAGAGAGAAACAATATTATTGAAAAATATACAGAAATTCTAAATACAAGATATGCGGTTGTAGATTTAATCAAAAATGCCGCAATAAATGATGCACTCATGTATTCTTTTGGCGGTTTATATCTGGATGATCCAAAATATGATGCAGATAGCGAACAGATGTTTGCAACCCTCATTTCCAAAAGGCATAAGTATTCAAAAACGGTTGTATTAAAAGTACCTGAAGGGGATTATGCTGCAGATTTTTACAAAAATATAAACAATGTCCCTGTAACTGCAGTTTATCATTATGATGGTACAAGTATCTTTCTGGAAGATGTCCATGCAGTTTGGAAAGATGTTGTTTGTTCTTCTGTAAAAACACCGGCAAAATTTATTCAAAAAGAATCACTGGAAGTTGTGATAGAAAACAAAATATTAATTAAAGATATTGAACAGAAACAAAATCCCAATTTGATGGATAGCAAGCTGGTAAATATCGAGATAAGTGAAACACAAAATAATAAATACAATGATGACTTACCGAAATTATTGGAAAAAGCAAAAGCTCAGCCGCCAAGTAGCACCAAATGGCTTTTTGTCATTGGGGCAGAGGATTACTATTATACAGATCCGGTACTTTTTTCAGAAAGGAGCGCTGACATATTTGTCAAAACTGCGAAGAAAGCATTTGGCATAAAAGATAGTAACGTATATGAAAATATTGGAGAAAAGGCAACGGCCGGAGCAATAATCACTAATATGCGAAATCTGCTCAAAAATGTTAAAAAAGGGGATATTATTTATTTTTATTACTCCGGACACGGCATACCAGCAAGAAAATCACGGGAGCCATATATATTGCCCATTGATATAATGCCTGATTACATCGCTGAAGGAAAAGAATTTAGCTTAAATAATATACTAGTCAAACTATCAGAATCTGAAGCTGATAAAATTATTGCGTTTATAGATAGTTGCTTTAGTGGCGTTACTGACGGTAAATCTGTTTTTAAAGGCGTGGCAGCATCAAGATTGAAGCCCAAAAATTTGACCTTTGATACATCTAAAATGGCGGTACTAACAGCTGGCAAATCAACTCAATTTTCTAATATGTATCAAGAAAAAGGCCATAGACTTTTTAGCTATTATCTAATTAAATCAATATTGAAAGGTAGGAAAGAATTGCAAACATTATATAATGAAATATATGTGGAAATAAGAGACAAATCTTTTGAAATGGGCGGGGATACACGAATTCAGGAACCTCAGCTTGTAGGTCAAAGGGATTTCTCCCTTTACTGAGATAATGTTCAAGATTTCTCCCAAGGACCTTTGATAATTTTACCACCCTTCTTTGGGTAATATGCAGATATTGTTGTTATAATAAAAATACCCACCCCCTCCTCTTACTTACTTCAACGTTCAATGTTCAACGTTCAATGTTCATTGCTTAGACCTCTCGACTTCGCTTGCCCTGTTAAACCCGTCCTACGGACGGACTTGCCTACGGCAGTGTTTAACAGGGCGAGAGGTGACAAAAAACTGTCTTCTCGACCGGAACGAAGTGGAGTGGAGAGATCTCAATCGTTATTTGGCAATAGACCTCTTTTCGTATAACATCCGTTTTGTGAAAATTAATAGAATGTTATACATATTACCAGTCTTAAAGATAAATATGCATTTTTACGTTTGTAACTTTTTTGACTGCAACTTGGTATAAATCAGGAAGCTTGTTATTTGTTGCATACTAAAAATG
>DDHP01000015.1:0-24977 GCA_002338145.1 Deferribacteraceae bacterium UBA1873
TAACCCACTTTACGGGTATTTACCGGTATATTTATTTTGTTTTCGCTGTGAAAAAATACGTTTTCATTAAGCTTTATATACCCTTTATCAGGACTGAAAAAGCCGGCTACCATTTTGATAATGGACGATTTACCGGCACCTGAGGGGCCGAAGAGTACGATCCTGTTGGAATCGGCACGAAAACGGAAATCAAATTCAATTCCTTTAAGCTTTTTAGTTACATCTAATTCAAACATACACCTTTCCCGAAAGAACATACCGGATACACACATGTTTTGCATTGATGACACAGACCGCCGATTGCTTTTGAGACAACGTCATCCTTTGTTATTTTTATTTCAGCCAGTATTTGGGGTAAAAAAATATCAAGAGCTGTGATTTTATAAAATAGTGCTGCCGCAGGTACTGCACAAACAGTGGTATCATTAAGATAGCCGATAGAAAAATTATTGCCCGGCTGTAAAGGGTTGCCTTTTTGCACAAATTCAACACCGGCGTTTTCTATACCCAGCCTTGTTTTGTCATCCGGGTCCACAGATGTACCGCCGGTAATTAGTATCAGTCCGTTTTGTTCCGCTTCTTTTTTAACGGCTGAAGAAATTAGTGTCTCATCATCCGGAAGTATCCTGCAGTTTATTTTCTTTACTCCAAACTTAGTAAGCTTTTGTTTCAGTTTTTCGGTAAATTTATCCTCAATCTTACCGTAATATATCTCATTGCCTGTTACCATGATCGATGCGCTGTTAATCCTATATTTTTTTACCGATAGTACCGGATATTCCAGAATTTTTTTCATTTCCTCAAATATTTCATTTTTGCAAGTCAGAGGGATAATTCGGAATGCTGCAACTTTTGTGCCTGCAGCTACAGGGTATTTGTCACTTATAGTCGGCATCGAAGGTATTTCCATCCTGTTGATTTTTAACACAGTTCCGGTATCGATAGTAAAAATTCCATCGGCGGCGGCAAAAAAATCTACCTTTCCTTCCATAGGAGCTTCACTATAATAAACATTTTCCCCGGCTGCTAAAGGAGCTATCGCCGTTGCCACATCGTTTTCATGTACTTCACCACTTTCATCCTCTTCAATAAAAACGTACTCTTTTCCCAGACGCAGAAGATGCTCGATATCCTTTTCCTTAATAAAGTGCCCCCTATAAAATGCTACACCTTTGAAATTAGCATCCAGATTAACTTCGGTAATATCATAAGCAAGTTTCCTGCCTACAGCATCTTCAACCTTTAATTTTTTCACTTCACCCTCAATAAAAAAGCCGGTTACCTGTAAACAGATAACCGGCTTAATATTATTTTATTAATATTATAAAATTACCAGTTATCTCCTTTCCAAATTTCGGGAGGCATAAATGTTTCCATCTATACCCTGGGGGCTAAACCCAGCCGGTTCATAAGTCGTATCGGATCTTAACGACTTAGACTTACAAACTCGGAGATAGTTTTTTTTACAACTTCTTAAAATAATAGTCAAGTTTTTTAAGCGTTGGCAGCCTCCCATTTTTTTAGAGCTATGACAATAAGCAGATACGCAGATATTGTTAGAATATAGATAGAGATCCCTCGGCTCCGCTCGGGATGACATAAATCCTTGTCATTTCGAACGAAGTGAGAAATCTCTACCATATGAAACGACATAATGAATAAATATGCAACTGTGCTTAATATTGGGATATCTTCATTCGTGAAAATCTCGATATTTAGATAAAGTGTTGTCAAATAACATAAATACAAAAATTTTGGGAGGTTACTAATTTTAAGCGTCGGCAGCCTTAAAAAGTCGTGATGGATAAAGCGTGAAGAAGGGGTTGTATGGGTAGTAAATAAGCTAAAATGCAATCAAGCACATAACTATATCAACTCCCTAAATATTTACATCAATCGTCTAACTTACACCTTGCTCCTCTGCCCTGTAAACTTAGCACTTAGCACTAATACACCAGTTCACTTTCTTATAAAACCCTTTCAAATTAGTAGGAAATAGGTTTCCTCTCAAAATAAAAAACCTTTTGAATTTTCTTGACAGAGCAAAAAGAATTAACGTATAAACTTAGTCATGAAATTTATTCTCACATTTATCGCTCTGCTGATTTTCTGGTTTATGCTTTCAGGTCACTTTTCAGTAATTATTGTGACCTCGGCTGTAATATATGCACTGATTGCAGCTTATTTTACCTATAATTACTTTCTTGAAGATATAAGTTTTGCCGGAATAAAGCGGATTTTTAAATTTATAGCCTATCTGCCATGGCTTTTCTGGGAAATTATTGTTGCAAATCTTCAGGTTGCATACATTGTCCTCAGTCCGAAAATGCCGATATCTCCCGAACTGGTGGAGACTGAGACCGATCTGAAAACCGATTACGGAAAAACGGCGCTTGGCAATTCCATTACATTGACCCCCGGTACAGTTACAATCGAAATTGAAAACAGCAAAATTTTAGTACACGCAATTACAAAGGAGCATGCTCAGGATATAAAAAATAAAGATATAGAGAAAAAAATATTGAGGATTGAAGCATAAATATGTTCAGCTTTATAGCAGTGATAATCCTTATCGGTGTATTTTTTGTGCTCTTCAGAGCTATAAAAGGTCCTACTATATTCGACCGGGTATTGTCTGTAAACCTGATCGGCACAAAAGCCGTTGTTGTAATCGCGTTAATTGGCTTCATGCACAATAGGCCAGAATTTATGGATATAGCCCTCACATATGCGCTTATTAATTTTATCGGAACAATAGCTTTCCTGAAATATATAGAAAAAAACAGACTGGATTAAAAGGAATCATTTGACGAATGAGTATACTTGATGTGGTTACACTGATTTTACTTCTTGCTGGAAGTTTTTTTATGTTGGTGGCTTCCATTGGAATGATTAGGCTGCCGGATTTTTATACAAGAATGCACGCCGGCGGCAAAGCCGATACCTTGGGGCAGGGTTTAATATTTTTAGGGCTTGTCGTTTACGAAGGTTTTAGTTTCATCAGCCTTAAAATGTTGATAATTTTTGTTTTTATATTCATAGCAAACCCCACTGCCACACACGCCGTGGCCAAAGCTGCCTATAAAGGTGGATTAAAGATATGGAGCAGGGACAATAATGATAGCGGTTGATTTTCTTCTTCTTTTACTTTTGGTGATTATCGCTGTAGCCGCCATTTCGGCAAAGGATATCCTTACCAGTATAATGCTTCTTGGCAGCTACAGTCTTGTAATCGCAATGGAGTGGGTGCTGCTCAATGCTGTCGATGTTGCTTTTACTGAAGCAGCTGTGGGTGCAGGGATATCCACCATACTGATGATAGCGGTTCTTACCAGGGTACCGCGTTTTGAAAAAGAACCGAAAGAGCAAAAACATTTTTTCAATCTTTTTAACCATTCAGAGCTGCTGGCACTGGCCACAGTAGTAATAACCGGCGCTTTGCTTATATCAGGCACCTGGGATATGCCTGCTTTTGGCGATCCAAATTCACCGGCAAATTCTTACCTGTCACCTGAATACATCGAAAGAAGTTACCCTCAAACGGGATCACACAATATTGTAACAGCAGTTCTTGCAAGTTACAGGGGTTATGACACACTTGGGGAAACCACTGTCGTTTTTACTGCAGCTATTTGTTTAATATTGTTAATCAGGAGCTATAAGAAGAATGAAAGATGATGTAATTCTAAGAACCATTACAAAATTTATGCTCCCCTTTATACAGATTTTTGCATTTTACACGCTTGCCCATGGTGAAATCAGTCCTGGCGGCGGATTCCAGGCGGGCGTAATTTTCGGGGCAAGCTTTATACTTATAGCTTTGGTTTTTGGTAAAAACAGTGCGCGTTCGAAAATGCCAAGAAATATAAATGACATTCTTCTATCTACAGGCGACTTTATATATGCTTTTACAGGACTGTTTTGTATTTTCGCAGGAGGTTTGTTTTTAGAGTATGGAAAGCTTCCCTTTCATTCGGCAAAAGAGGGTAACCACATAGGTATGATTATCATTGAACTCGGCGTTGCAATAACAGTGGCAGCAGTAATGATGACAATATTTTTCGAAATTGCGGGGAAAGAAGATGATTGAGTTCATAGCGGATAAATATAATTTCTGGATAGCAATAGTGTTAATGATGATAGGTTTTTACGCTATCATTGCCAAACACAACCTGGTGAAAAAGGTAATCGGTTTAAATATCTTTCAGACTTCCGTATTTCTTTTCTATATTTCCATAAGCAAGGTCAACGGCGGCACAGCACCGATAATATGGCATCCAGAAGGACACGCCGAAGTTGTTTACGACAATCCACTGCCCCACGTACTCATACTCACAGCCATTGTTGTATCCGTAAGCGTCACAGCGGTAGCACTGGGTATCATTGTAAAATTATATAAAAATTACGGTAGTATAGAGGAAGATGAAATCAAATTAATAGAGCACAATGAGCCGGAGTTGGATTCCAAATGATTGATTTTTTTACGACACATGCACCCGTTCTGACTATTGTGGTTTTTATTTTCGGAGCGTTATTAGCTCCGGTATTTGGAAGGATAAATAATTCCTTATCTTATTACTGTGCTCTTATAACAACTGCTCTTTCGTTTGTGCTGTCCGTTTATCTCCTCTTTTCGGTTTATAATAACGCCCCCCTTGAATATTTCCTCGGAGGCTGGAAACCCCCGTACGGCATTGAATATCGCGTTGATATTCTAAATAGCTTTATCCTTTCGGTGGTGTCTTTTGTATCTTTTCTTTCAGTAATTTACGGATACGGAAGTATAAAATCTGAAATCTACGAGAAAAGACATCCTGCTTTTTATTCGGTCTATCTGCTTTTTATCGGCGGAATGATGGGTATCCTCATAACAAACGATATATTTAATATGTACGTTTTCCTGGAAATAACATCTTTGGCAGGCTACGCGCTGATTGCTATGGGCAGGACAAGATATTCATATATGGCAAGTTTTAATTATCTTATTTTGGGATCGGTTGGAGCAACGTTTTTTCTGATAGGTATTGGTTATTTATACATGCAAACAGGAACACTTAATCTGACAGATTTAGCCCAAAGACTTCAGGGTCATTTTGATACAAACGTGGTACTTGTGGCTATAGCATTTATCGTTGTTGGACTTATGCTTAAAATGGCCGTTTTCCCTCTTCATTTCTGGTTGCCGGACGCTTACACCTATTCCCCTTCTGTGATAAGCGCAGCTATGGCCGGGACATCAACAAAAGTGGCTGCCTATCTGCTGATCAGACTTATGTACACTATTTTCGGTATACAGGCAGGTTTTTCAGGAATAAATTTTTCAGGAATTATCATAGTAATCGCCAGCATAACTATTCTGGCAGGTTCTATTATCGCAATATCACAGACCGATTTGAAAAAAATGCTGGCTTTCTCTTCCATAGGCCAGATAGGTTATATTCTTATCGGAACGGCAATGGTAAATAAATACGCTTTTGCCGGCGGACTCCTTCATATACTAAATCATGCCATGATGAAAACAGCCCTTTTTATGGTTGCAGGCGGTTTTTTTTACAAATTTACGTCTACAAAAATAAATGATTTAAAAGGTATGGGCCGGCAGATGCCGTTTGCATCTGCTATGTTTCTCATTCTATCTCTTTCCATGGTGGGCATCCCTCTTACCGTAGGTTTTATATCTAAATGGTACATCATACTTGGGGCTGCTCAGTCAGGTTACTGGATAGTCGTGCCGGTAATACTTTTGAGTTCTCTGTTAACAGCTATATATTTCGGAAGGGTTGTTCATAATTTATTTTTTAAAGATTCAGAAGCCTCAAATACAGGAATTTTGCACGCAAAAATCCCTTACTCCATGGTGAGCTCCACGGCTGTACTTGTTTTTTTATGTATTTTTTTCGGTGTTTTCGCATATATGCCTGTTGAAATATCGCTGAAAGCCGCTGAAAATATTATAGGGGCTATGCCATGGAAATGATTCAATCACTAACTCCGGTGTATGCTGTTCTGGTCTCGCTGATTGCAATCATACCTATATATCTCTCCCGTAACAATCCCAATCTCCGGGAGTTCTGGACGATTTTGGCGGCTATTGTAAAATTTATAATTGTATTATCACTAATTCCACCTTTGATAAATGGGCACACTGTCGGAATTAATCTTTTTGAAATATTGCCGGGCATCAGCTTCGGCTTTCGGGTGGATTCACTCGGTCTGATTTTTGCGCTTATGGCTTCATTCTTATGGATACTCACTTCGTTTTATTCCATCGGCTATATGAGAAGTCTGAAGGAGCATAACCAGACACGTTATTTTGTATGTTTTGCCGGCTCACTTTCGGCGACCATAGGAGCGGCTTTCGCTGCAAATTTGTTTACCATGTATATATTTTACGAAGCACTGACGCTGTTTACCTATCCATTGATAGCTCATGAGGAAACCGATGAAGCATTCAGAGGGGCAAGGATATACCTGATTTATCTTCTCGGGACGTCTATAGCATTTTTACTGCCTGCAATTATAGGTACTTATCTGGCGGCAGGATCTCTGGAATTTGTTAACGGGGGGCTACTTGCTGCAACAGCTTCAAAAGGGCTGAGCAGTACTTTCTTAGTTGTACTATTTGCCCTCTTTATACTTGGTATAGCCAAGGCTGCAATTATGCCATTACACTCATGGCTGCCCAATGCAATGGTTGCACCCACTCCGGTAAGTGCACTTCTGCACGCTGTTGCTGTGGTCAAAATGGGGGTTTTTGTTGTACTTAGGGTTGTTCTGTACGTTTTTGGTATTGATCTTATGTCCGCCTTGGGGATAGGAACTTTTTTGGCATATTTTGCAAGTTTTACCATACTCCTGGCATCCATTATTGCTCTGAGGCAGGACAATATCAAAGCGAGATTAGCGTACTCAACCATCAGTCAGCTATCATATATTGTTGTAGGGGTATCACTTCTCAGTTTAAGCGGTGTTAAGGGCTCTATTCTGCATATTGTTGTGCACGCTTTTTCCAAAATTACTCTTTTTTTCTGGGCAGGAGCAATGGCTGTTGGAGCCCATAAGAAATATGTCAGTCAGCTGTCCGGAATTGCAAAAAAAATGCCTGTAAGCATGGCAATATTTACCGTTGGAGCTCTTTCTCTCATCGGTCTGCCGCCTTTCAGCGGTTTTTTGAGTAAATGGTATTTGTTAAAAGGCAGCCTGGAAGCCGGACTGGTACCGATTGCATTTGTTTTTATGATAAGCTCATTTTTGAATGCATGCTATTTTCTTCCCATAATATATATTGCTTATTTCGGAAAAATATCTCCGGAGGATGAAAAAGATTCTCATATAAAAGAAGCACCAAAAATGATGTTAGTGCCGATGTGCATAACTGCGACTATGGTTATACTTATTTTCTTCTTCCCGGGTATTGTTACAAGTTTAATAGACTTAGCTTTAAATGGTATATTTTAGGGAGAACAAATGCAAAATAATCACAAGGAAAACAAAGACCGTTTAGAGCATGAGCCCGTAAAGGGATATAAAAAAGCTTTTGTAATTGCTTCTACTATAGCTTTTTTTTATCTTTTTATAATTTTTATATTTTCATAGAGGTTTAACTTATGGAAAAAAAAGGTATTTTTGATAATCCGAGAAATCTGAAAATTTTACTTGCGGCATTATACATACTGTGCTTTGTAAGTTTTGCCGCGGAACTTCTTATTCATAAGCACACCTATTTTGATTGGGAAAAATGGCCTTTGTTTTATGGAAGCTACGGCTTCATCAGCTGTGTTATGCTGGTTTTAGTGGCAAAATATATAGTAAGGCCTTTGATTATGCGAGATGAGGACTTTTATGATAGATAACTTTCCGCCTTTTGCAGTATTCTACCTTGGCAGCCTTCTTGTACTTCTAACTAAAGGCAGAATACGCAATACAATCCTGGTGGCTGTACCGGTTATCAGCTTTATTCTGTTGACAAATGTCGATGCTGGAAAATATCTTGAATACTCATTTTTAGATTATACGCTGAATCTTTACAGAGTTGACAAGCTTTCTTCAGTTTTTGGTTATGCATTCCTGATAATAAGTGTTGCTATAGCATTTTACGGATTTCATGTTAAAAACAATAAAGAATATGTTATTGGCTTGATATATGCCGGAAGCGGCTTAGGAGCAGTTTTTGCCGGTGATCTTCTGACACTTTATTTCTTCTGGGAAGTAATGACAATAGCTTCAACTTTCATAATATGGAATGGCAAAACCAAAGATTGCATACAAGCAGGTTTCAGATACTTCCTTTTTCATTTGGCCGGTGGACTGATTTTATTGTTTGGAATTATTCTTTATATTTCTGAGACAGGCAGTACAGAGTTTGTGCATATGGGATGGACTGACCTGGCTACAGGTCTCATAATGCTGGGCTTTGGAGTAAATGCTGCTTGGCCACTTTTGCATACATGGCTTGTGGATGCATATCCAAAGGGAAGTTTTTTTGGTACGGTAATGCTAACTGTTTTCACAACTAAAACAGCCATCTATACCCTGGCAAGAGGTTTTTCCGGTGAAGAATTGCTGATTGTAGTAGGTGCCGTAATGACAGCTTTTCCCATTTTTTATGCTGTCCTGGTAAATGATTTAAGAAAAGTACTGTCATACAGTTTAATTAACCAGCTGGGTTTTATGGTGGCAGGTATAGGTGTGGGTACCACCCTGGCTATAAACGGGGCAGTGGGGCAGGCATTTGTTCATATAATGTTTAAATCTTTATTGTTTATGGGAATGGGTGCTGTTTTTTACCGAACCGGTAAAATTAATGCCACAGACTTGGGAGGACTTTACAAATATATGCCATGGACTACAGTTTTTACAATAGTAGGTGCACTTACTATATCAACATTTCCATTTTTTAGTGCTTTTGTTACCAAGTCCATGATTTTATCATCAATAGCGCATGAAGGCTACGGTATTGTGTGGCTGACATTGGTGTTTGCCTCTGCAGGCGTCTTGCATCATTCAGGAATAAAAATTCCTTATTTTGCTTTTTTTAGTCACGACAGTGGATTAAGGCCGAAGGAAGCCCCCTGGAATATGCTTGTTGCCATGGGTTTTCTGGCAGGATTAAATATTTTACTTGGTATATATCCCGCCCCTTTAATTAATATTTTGCCCTATGAAGTCAGTTACAATCCCTATACCTTAGGCCATGTCATATACCAATATCAGTTATTACTATTCTCCATTTTAGCTTTTACACTACTTTTAAGATCGGGGGTTTACCCTGCTGAAATAAGGGCTATAAATTTAGATTTTGATTACTTTTACAGGAAAGCTGGTACTATTTTCATGAAATTTGAGGATAATTACATACTTCCCTGCTTCAACTTTTTTAAAAAACTGTTTTTTGAATCCATACCATCTCTCCTGAATTATTTAACAAAGGACCCTGTTAAACTTATTTACCGGGTTTTGGAAGATGAACCTATGGGAGACGATGGGATTAAAATGCAGGGTTGGCTTATTGGTTGGTCTGTCTTCGTTGTAACGGTTTTTCTTGTTATCTATCTGTTAGTCTTCATGCATTTTTAGACTTTTCCTTTCAGATATACCTGAAATGAGTTCCCGCCGTAGCTATTGGTCTTAAGCTTTACAACACCCTCATAAAGGCTGGCTATATGCTTAACAATTGATAGCCCGAGTCCTGTCCCCGAATATTGCTTATTCCTTGATTTTGAACATGTATAAAAACGTTCAAAAATTCTGTCCCTGTCTGCTTCAGGAATTCTCGGCCCTTCATCATCAACAGTTACCACTAAATAATCACCGCTTTTCTTCAGAAAAACATCTATTTTATCACCATCACTGTACTTTACCGCATTATCCACCAAGTTGGTTATTATACTGTACAGATGCTCATTAAAAATATTAACATTTAAATCATCAACCTGAAAATTAACAGATATACCTTTGGTAGCGCTGTAAAGGGTTTCCAAATCTTCTTTCATTTGCACTAAATTTACGGACTCATCCACTTCAAAATCATCACCCACAGATTCTAATTTATGAAGTTCCACTATGTCATTAATCAATTCATTCAACCTGTTGGATGAAGAATAAATTGTCTGCAAAAACTTTTTCCTGGTCTTAGTATCCAAGCTATCGTTACTAATCAGAGTTTCGGCATAATTCATAATCATAGAAATAGGTGTTTTTAATTCATGAGAAATGTTGCCGGTCAGCTCAGCTTTGAATAATTCATATTTTATGCGTCCGGTAATATCGTGAATAATAACAAGTTTTTGACTATCCAGCGTATTCAGATACACTTCAAAAACCTTTTCTCTAAAAGGTATCTGTGTTCTTTTTATATTATCTTTTTGCATGATATCATCAAAGAAGTTAATTAACTCAGCATCATTCAGTGCTTTGTGGAGGTTGTCACCTATTTTCAAATTAACATCAAAAAGCTCAAGAAAACTGTCATTTACATGAATAATATTATTATCCAAATCAGTTAAAATGATACCTTCATCCATCACTGTAAAAATCAGCTTTAATTTTTCCTGCTCATTTTTAATAGTATTCTGTTTCTGCAGCATAGCATTATAGATTTTATAAATCAAAGAAGCTATTTTAGCCATATGAGCATCTCGAAACCTTGGGAAATGAATATTCGTTTTTCCATCCTCAATATTATCTGCAATATAGTTAAGCTTTTGAATCGGGAGGGAAAATTTTCTTGCAAGCAAGGCAGCAATAATACCGATTGTTATTGTTAAAACAGCAAAAACAATACTCATTTGAAGGTTGATACTGTTCTCAATTTCTGTCAGATAAAAAAGCGGATATGCTAATCGCAGGACATTTCCGTTAGGCAACGTTTTGGCAAAATAGAATAATTTTTCATTAACAGTTTTGCTGTATCTGATGCTGCTGCCCTCTCCCTTTGCGTAGGCAGCTTTTATTTCTGGTCTGTTTGCATGATTATCAAGATGCTGAATTTCGCTGTAGCCTACGTCAGAGTCAATCAGGACCCGCCCCGATTTGTCAATAAGGGTAAACCGCAAGGAGGTTTCCTCAGAAATATTCGAATATTTTTCATAAATAGCGGTATCTCTTTCATTTACATCGATGAAATCTTCACTGGCTATAGTCCATTTCTGTTTAGTATCCTGTAGCAGCTGATTTCTCGCTTCGCCGCTCACAGTTTTTTGTATAAAAAAGAAGCTAAATATTAAAGTAATAAAAATGGGTAATGTGATAAGAAGAAAAAATTTTACAAACGTTTGCATTATCTATTCAACCTTATAGCCTATTTTAGGGATGGATTTGATAATATTTCCTTTTTTCCCTAATTTTTTTCTCAAAGAAGAGATATGAGAATCCACGGTTCTTGTATATACATCAGAATCGTATCCCCAAACTGTACTCAAAAGCTGATTTCTGGTGAACACCCTTTTGGGATGCTTCAGAAATAGCAAAAGCAGTTCAAATTCTTTGTGTGTCAGTGTAACTTCTGCATTATCGCAAAATACCCGGTAATCATTTTCATCAACAACAAGGTTGTCATACTCAATAACTTTTCTATCCCTTGCATGAGGAGAACGCTTCATAAGAACCTTAACCTTAGCAATGAGAACTTTTATGCTGAAAGGTTTTGTCAGATAATCATCAGCACCTGCTTCAAGGGCGTTTACAATATCATTTTCACTGCTTTTGGCAGAAATTATAATAACAGGTACATCCAAATATTTGGAATTTGATCTTATTAGATTGAGGAATTGTGTCCCTTTTAGCCCCGGTAGCATAATATCAAGTAAAATCAAATCAGGAACAAATTCTTCTATAATAATTAAAGCATCATTGGCATTATCTGTATCGATTACAACATGCCCTTCGTTTTTCAAATTAAATGTTATAATTTCTCTTAACGAATCTTCATCTTCTATTAGCAATATTTTACTCATCAGATTCTCCGAGTAACTCTTCAATATCATTATCGTCAAAAAAGGTGTGTTTGATTATTTTGCCGGTAACCATAAAATACACCAACTCAGCAATATTGGTGGCATGATCAGCTATACGCTCCAAACTACGGGTAATAAACATCAGTGAAATAGCACCCTTGGTTTTCCTTATATCTTCTGCAAGATAAGTAATCAGCTCCCGTAAAATCTGGCTGTGTAAATTATCTATATAATCATCCTTTTTAATCACACTGAACGCAAGTTTAACATCTTTATTAAAATATGCTGTGACAGAATTTTTTACCATAGACGAAGCCGAATCAGCCATTTTGGGTAAATCTATATAAGGTTTTATCGGTGGGACCTGATTTAATTTTATAACTTCTTTGGAAATTTCTACACAATGATCGCCTATTCTCTCAAGATCAACAATAATTCTGAGTGCTGTTGTTATAAATCTTAAATCCACTGCTTTGGGCTCATATAAAGCCAGCGCTTTAAGACAAAATTCGTCTATCTGCGTATCATATGCATCAACTTCATCATCGCGTTTTATGACTTCTTCTGCCAATGTGGAATCTCTGTCCACAAGTGAAACAATAGAATCCTCTATCATGGAAGTGGAAAGCTGACTCATTTTTGCTAACATCTTTTTCAGTTCAAGGTACTCCATTTCTATTTTTTTCATATATCTCTCCGATTATTTATAAAGTATTATATATTTTTCCAAACAAATACTCAATACGTTGTCTATTTTTAAGTCAAATTTGTTATAAAGTTGTTAAAATAATGTAAACAAATTATAAAAACACGTTAAATTATTTTTTTCTTTTATTGAACTCTTGAAAAAATCATATATCATTGTGGGAACAAAATATATAAGAGAGGTAGTATATGAACGTTTTTAGGACTTTTTTGGCGGCTGCGGTTTGTCTGTTATTCGCATCAGTCGTAACAGCGCAGAACAATGAAGATGTTGCCGCTGTTGTGGGAAACAAAAAAATTTACATGAGCGAAGTTAATGATGTTCTTGTAAATGTAATGAGACAAAACGGTATTCCTGAGGGGCAAATAGATTTAAACTCTCCTCAGCTGGCTGAAGCACGAAAATCAGTTTTGGAAAATCTGGTCAACAGGGAACTGCTATTATTAGAATCATCAAAAAACAAACCTGAGAACCTGGATGAGCTCGTTGACAACGAAATATCAAATATTAAATCAGAGTTTGAAACGGAAGAGGAGTATCAGCAAGCTCTACAGCAAAATCGAATGGATGAAGAAAAACTTGTTAGCCGTTTAAAAAAGAATATTCTTCTGGATCAATATGTAAACAATATCCAGGAAGAGGTAACAGTCAGCGAAAGTGAAATGAAAACATATTACAAAAACAATAAAAGCGATTTTCAGCAGAAAGAGCAGGTAAAGGTATCGCACATTATCATACTTTCCGGCAAGAACGGAAAATATGATAAACCGGAAGAAAAAATTAACGAAATCTATAAAAAGGTAAAAAACGGAGAATCTTTTAGTACACTGGCCAAAGAATATTCTGAAGACGGAAGTGCTCAAAATGGAGGCAGTTTAGGTTATATAACAAGAGGAACAACAGTTCCCTCTTTTGAGGAAAAAGCTTTTTCCACTGAAATCGGAGAAGTAAGTGAGCCTTTTAAAACCAAATTTGGATATCATATTCTGAAAGTGGAAGATAAAAAAGAGGAAAAACAACTATCTTTCAATGAAGTTAAAGATGAGGTGGAACAGATATTAGTAGAGGAAAAAACCAAAAACAAACTTGATGAAAAGATTAATGAATTAAAGCAAAAATATGACGTGCAGATAAATATATAATAAAAGCCCTCTTCAAGAGGGCTTTTATATTAGTAATTTTCAGCCAATAGTTCAAAATGATCAATGGGATGAGCGCAAGCCGGACACTTTGCAGGAGCTTCACTGCCTTCATGAATGTACCCGCAGTTTCTGCATTTCCAGAGAGTCTTGTTCTCTTTTTTGAATACTTTTCCTTTATCTACATTTTCAGCAAGTTTCAAATATCGTTTTTCGTGAGCAACTTCAACTTCTGCAATTTTTCTAAACTGGTGGGCAATTTCCGGAAAACCTTCCTCTTCGGCAACTTTGGCAAACGTTGGATAGAGATCCGAATGTTCCTCATTTTCCCCGGCCGCAGCTGCTTTTAAATTTTGGTATGTATTACCAAGTGAAACAGGATATTCCGCTGTAATTTCAACCGGAATAGGCTCATTTAGGCCAAGATTTTCGACAATATGTTTGTAAAACCTTTTGGCATGCTCTCTTTCATTCTCTGCAGTTTCCAGAAAAATTCCTTCAATCTGCCTGTAGCCTTCCTTGTTGGCAACAGCTGCAAAATACGTATAACGGTTACGTGCCTGAGATTCGCCGGCAAAAGCTTTCATTAAATTCTCAAGTGTTTTTGTGCCTTTTAAACTTTTAGCCATTTAAACTTCCTCCTTAATTTTTCTTAAATTTTAACATGAGAATACCTGTAAATCAACAGTGTTTTTTAGAATCTATCTAAGTTAAACATTGTATTATTTTATAAATAAAGTAAATTAATTAAAGAATCAAAAAGGAGGTTTATATGAGCAAAATCTATGTTGTCTTTTACAGTCTGTACGGACATGTTTACAAAATGGCTGAAGAAGTAGTTAAAGGTGCTAAAGAGGTAGAGAATACTGAAGTAAGCCTTTTTCAGGTGCCTGAACTTATGAGTGATGAGCAGCTAAAAAATGCGGGGGCTGCGGAAGCAAAAAAAGCCTTTACAAATATCCCGGTAATAACTCCTGAAATGTTACCGGAAGCAGATGCTATAATTTTCGGCACACCCACACGTTTTGGAAACATGGCGTCACAAATGAAAAATTTCCTGGACCAGACAAGCTCAATATGGCTGCAGGGAAAACTTGTGGGAAAAGTTGGGAGCGTATTCACATCCACTGCGACTCAACACGGTGGGCAGGAAACTACATTGACCAGCTTTCACACTGTACTTTTTCATCACGGAATGGTTGTAGTAGGTGTACCTTACAGTTGCGGAGAGCTCCTCAATATGAAAGAAATAACCGGCGGTACCCCTTACGGCGCATCAACACTTGCAGACGCAGACGGCTCCAGAATGCCTTCTGAAAATGAATTAAAAATCGCTCGTTTTCAGGGGAGACACGTTGCTGGCATCACCGCCAAACTAAAAAACTGAACTGAGATTTGGCTGAGGAGGATTATCCTCTCCGCAGCCAAATCTTATCAATTAGTTACGATAATATTATCATTTTCAAGCTTCATCAAAAAATCTGTACTTATGTGATTAAACGGATTATTCTCCCCTTCAACTTTTATACGGAAAGTCTTTACTGAAGGATTTATTGATTTTATTGTTTTAAAAACGGTAAGAAGCATTCTGCTTTCATGAAAGCTGCCCAATGCAGCATCCGGAATGCCAAAAGAAATAACAAGATTACAACTGCCATTTTCAAAAGAGATAGATTCAAAGCTTATACTCTCAGGAACTTCTGTAAAAAAATCTTTATTATCAGGATTTTTTTTTAAATATTCAAGGGCATCCAAAGCTCTTCCGGTATCCTCTTTAAGTGGATTGACAAAGTGAGGTAGTGGATGAATTTCCAGTGATTCTTTACTTATGAAGTAAATATCTTCACTGCCCGCATAATAAAAATATATAGGCAATATAATGACTAAAGCTGCGGCAATAAAAATAAGGAATATTTGTGCTGTTTTTATATTTAATTGCATTTTTTTTAATTAGCACAATCCTGGTAAAAAGAAAAGTCTTTATAAACTTTGATATCACCCCAAAATTTTAGCATTTATAAAATATTTGCAGACAGTGAGGCTAATATGACTAAAAAAAGTTGAATATTTTTTAACTTTCTGCTAAAAAGTTCCTCTATGAAAAGATTGGAAGAGCTGCGCCAGCAGATAGACCATATTGACGACAAAATACTTGACTTACTTAACAAACGTGCAGAATGCGTTATTGAAGTAGGCAAGATTAAGCAAAAAGCCAACCGGCCCCTGTATGTCCCCTCAAGAGAAAAAGCTATTTATAACAGACTGATGAAAAACAACCCCGGCCCCTTTCCTTCGGAAGCACTAAGAAGTGTTTTCAGGGAAATTATTTCTGCCTCTCTTTCACTGGAAGAAGTGCAAAAGGTGTCATATTTGGGTCCTGAAGGAACGTTTACCCACCTTGCGGCAATCAAGCAATTTGGGTTATCTTCAAAAATGATATCTGCCAGAAGCATTCCTGAGGTTTTTGAAGATGTTGAAAAGAAAAGGGCTGATTACGGTGTAATTCCTATAGAAAACTCCCTTGAGGGTGTGGTTAACCACACTCTTGATATGTTCATGGATTCCGATCTAAATATTTGTGGCGAAATATTTATTGAAGTAAACCATAATTTAATGAATAAAACAGGGCTAGCTGAGGACATAAAAAGAATTTACTCACATCCTCATGCTATTGCCCAGTGCAGAAACTGGCTCAATAAAAATATGCCTCACATACAGATATTTGAAGTGGAATCAACAGCAAAAGCGGCTGAAATAGCCTCAAAGGATGCTTCCAGTGCTGCGATTGGCTCTGAAATGGCAGAAATCGTATATTCTTTAAAAGTGGTGAATAGAGGGATAGAGGATTTTTCCAGTAATTTTACAAGATTTTTAATCATCGGTGACGTTAAGCCTGAAAAAACAGGCAGCGACAAAACATCCATTGTATTCTCCGTCACACATGAAGCCGGATCCCTATATGCGGCTCTTAAATCCTTCGCCAAAGCAGGCATAAACATGACAAAGATAGAATCCCGTCCTTCCAAGCTGAAAACATGGGAGTATGTGTTTTATGTTGACGTAGACGGACATATAAGTGATGAAAAGATAAAACAGGCGATAGATAATTTTGCTTCCAATGTGTCTTTTTTCAAAATTTTAGGTTCATATCCAAAGGGGGAAAAATGACAGATTTCAGAAAACTTGCGGGAAAAGATATAAACGAGCTGATTCCTTATAAACCGGGCAAACCAGTAAAAGAATTAGAGAGGGAACTGGGGATTTCTGAAGCTATTAAACTTGCATCAAATGAAAATTCTCTTGGCGTTCCCGAGCTTGCTAAAAAAGCTGTGATAGAACATCTGGATGAAATGAATTTTTATCCTTACGGAGATGCTTTTTATCTTAGACGTAAACTTTCTTCTCTTTTGGAGGTGAATCCTGACAGGCTGTTATTCGGCACAGGCTCCAATGAAATAATTGAGTTGCTCATAAGGACATTTGCTAAAAAAGGGGATTCGATATTATCATATTTTCCCAGTTTTAGTGTATACGGAATCATAGCAAAAGCAGCCGGTATAGAATGCAAATGGATAAAAGTAAAAGATGACTTTTATGTGGATTTTGACAAAATAAAAGAAAATATGGATGAAAAAGTCCGAATAGTATTCCTGGCAAATCCCAACAACCCTACAGGGACATATATCTCGGCAGAACAGCTGGAAGATTTCATGGAATTTGTTAACGAAAACACTATAGTAGTACTTGACGAAGCTTATGTGGAATATGTTGACGCACACGATTTTCCCAATACTTTCAGGCTAATAAATAAATACAAAAACCTCATTTCCATGCGGACATTTTCAAAAGCTTACGGGCTTGCCGGCTTTCGCGTGGGGTATGCCATCGGCGACAAAGAAGCTATTGATATGCTAAACAGGGTAAGGCAACCTTTTAATGTGAACATGGCAGGGCAAATAGCAGCTGAAGCTGCACTTGACGATAAAGATTTTCTCAGAAAATCAATAAAGAATAACAGGGAAGGTAAAAAGTACCTTTATACTGAATTTAAGAAACTGGGGTTAAAATATGTGGAAACCCAGGCAAACTTTATACTTGTTAATGTTGGCGACGGAGAAAAAATTTTTAACAAACTCCTCAGGGAAGGTGTGATTGTGAGGTTTCTTGGTGAAGCTTTAAAAGAATATATAAGGGTCACAATCGGAACACCTGAGCAAAATAAAATTTTCATAGATAAATTGAATAAAGTACTTGGAGGTACACAATGATCATTGTTTTAAAACCTGAAGCTACCAAAGAAAACTTAGAATTTGTCATAGACAGGCTTTCCAACCTGGGATTTAAAACACATATTTCAGAAGGTGAGGAAAGAACAATAATTGGAGCTATCGGTGATGAAAGACTTTTGAGGGACAGGCCTTTATCTTCGCTGCCCGGGGTTGAAAAAGTCGTTCCTATACTAAAACCTTATAAACTTGTTAGCAAAGATTTCAAAAAAGAAAATTCGGTAATTAACATAAAAGATATAAAGATTGGCGGAAAGCATACCATGGTAATGGCCGGTCCCTGTTCCGTTGAAAACCGTGAAATGCTCTTTGAAATTATAGACAAAATTTATGACGCCGGTGCAAGAGTTTTACGGGGAGGGGCTTTCAAACCCAGGACATCTCCTTATGCCTTTCAGGGTTTGGGGGAAGAAGGGCTTAAATACCTGAGAGAAGCGGCGGATTCCAAAAATATGCTTGTGGTTACAGAACTAATGGATCCCAGGGATCTTGACCTTGTTTGTAAATATTCCGATATCATACAAATAGGCGCCAGAAATATGCAAAATTTCAGACTGCTTAAGGAAGTAGGCAAATCAGGTCACCCTGTTCTGCTTAAAAGAGGCTTATCCGCAACGATAAAAGAGTTTCTTATGGCAGCGGAATATATAGCTTCGGAAGGGAATATGGATATTATCCTCTGTGAACGGGGTATACGAACCTTTGAAACAGAGACCCGCAACACTCTGGATCTTTCAGCTGTTCCCGTCATCAAAAATACTTCACACTTACCTATCATAGTAGATCCGAGCCACGGCACGGGTAGGCGGGACTGTATACTTCCGATGGCTCAGGCTGCCGTTGCCGCCGGTGCTGACGGACTAATCATAGAGGTTCACCCTAATCCAGCGGAAGCGATGAGCGATGGGGACCAGTCCATAACTCCTGACGAATTTACAACGTTAATGAGACGTATCAAAATAATTTCTGCAACCCTTGAAAAACATCTGGAGGAGTGATGTTTCGCTCTGTTGGGATAATTGGCCTGGGACTTATAGGCGGCTCTCTGGCCAAAGCTTTCAGGCATTCAGGGATGAAGGTTTTCGGTCTGGATAATGATATGACCACCCTAAGGGATGCAGTTGAAACCGATATATTTGAAGGATTGACAGATAATATCAGTGAATTTTTGGAATTTGGTACCGATTTTATTTATATTGCAACCCCTGTGCACACAGCATTAGAGCTGTTGGAACATTTAGCAGAACGAAAAGTAACCCAATTGGTCACTGATGCATGCAGCACAAAAACTTCCATTTGCAGAAAAGCTGAGAAATTAGGCCTCAGGTTTTGCGGAGGTCATCCTATTGCCGGTAAAGAGACATCAGGCTTTAAAAATTCTGATCCATCAATTTTAAATAATGCTTACCACATGCTAATCCAATCACAAAATGAAACAGATATTGATAACCTCAGGAAACTTCACGAGCAAATAGGCATGAAAGTCAAGCTAATCAACCCTGAAAAACATGACTATGTATTCGGTGCAGTTAGTCATTTTCCCCATATGATTTCTTTTTTGCTTATGGAAATGATTTTAAGTAAAGATAAAGGATTATTTGAATACACCGGTGGTGGATTTAAGGATTTCACAAGAATAGCTGCGAGCGATTCTGCAATGTGGAGCGATATATTTATCGACAATAAAAGTAACCTGTTAACACTAATTGATGACTATATTAATCTACTGAAATCCTGGCGAACCGATCTGAAAAACTGCGATAAAAGAGCAGTATACAGTAAAATAGAACAAATAAGTAAGTACAGGCAGTGTCTTTATGATTGAATTTAACAGAATTAAATCCATTAATGGTGAGATTGTAGTACCTCCGGATAAATCTATTACTCACAGAGCTTTTTTATTAGCCCTTATGGCTGAAGGTAAAAGCCTTATCAAAAACCCATTAGAATCAAGGGATACACTGAGCACATTGAATGCTGTATGTAAACTCGGCGCTAATGCGGAAAAAAAAGAAAATGGATACGCAATTTCATCAAAAGGCTACGAAAAGGTTATTGAGCCCCGGGATATTATAGACTGTGAAAACTCCGGAACGACTGTGCGTCTTATTACAGGAATCCTGGCTCCAAGAAAAAAATTTTTTGTTCTAACAGGTGATGATTCTTTAAAAAAACGACCAATGGACAGGGTTATCACACCGCTGTCTGAATTAAATGCCCGTATTTACGGAAGAAATAACAACAAACTGTTACCGATATGTATTTTACCTTCTGAAATGTCCGGGGGCAATCTGGCGGCACGGGTAAAAAGTGCCCAGGTAAAAAGTGCTGTCTTATTGGCAGCAGCTCAGATTAGAGATATAAGCACATATTACGAAAAAGTACCCACACGAAATCATACGGAACTGATGTTACAGCAGTTTGGCTGCAATATAACGTCTGAAAAAGGCAGTACAACAATCTCAGGAGGCATCGGGTTAAAGGCCGCTGATATTTTTGTCCCGGGGGATTTTTCTTCAGCTGCATTTTTTGTAGCAGCTGCATTAATATTTGAAAACAGTGAAATCATTTTAAAAAATGTAGGATTAAATAAAACCCGTACCGGAATGCTGAATGTACTGAAAAAATTTGGTGTTAATTTTGAAACAGACGTAAAAAACAGCCGTTCAGGTGAAAGCTATGGGGATATATACATAAAAAATCAACCGTTTAAAGGTGGGATAATCTCTGGTGACATTATAGCAAATATCATAGACGAATGCCCTGTACTTGCAGCACTCGGACTTTTTGCAGAAACTCCGGTGGAAATCCGGGAGGCCGGCGAGTTAAGAATAAAAGAAACAGACAGAATTAAAGCTATGGTGTATAACCTGAAAAGTCTGGGTGCCCGCGTAGATGAATTTGAAGACGGGCTCAAGGTTTATCCCCTTGAAAAAGTCAAAACGGACTGCACATTGAAGTCATTTGATGACCATAGAATTGCAATGATAAATATCCTTCTTTCAAAGCGGTTCGGTAATATTCCTATTGACGACATTAGCAGTGTTGATGTATCGTTTCCTGATTTCCTTTCAAACATTGAAAACATCGAGGTAAATTATTGATCAGGATTGCCATAGACGGGCCTGCTGGCAGTGGTAAAAGTACTATTTCAAAAATCATAGCAAGACAAACCGGATATGTTTATATAGATACTGGTGCTATGTACAGAGCATGTACATATATAGCCATTTTGAAAAATTTAAGCCATCAAGAGCTTATAGAGCAGATAAAGAGTCTTGAAATGGATTTTGAATGGGAAGAGGATTGCCAAAGACTAAAGCTGCATATCAACGGAGAAACCATGGATGTTACTGAGGCAATAAGGACACCTGAGGTCTCTGCAAAAGTAAGCCACATTGCTTCCATTAGAGAAGTCAGAGAAATACTTACAAAAAAGCAACAAAAACTGGCATCCTCAAAAAGTGTGGTAATGGACGGCAGAGATATAGGAACTGTTGTAATACCAGATGCAGAAATAAAGATTTTTTTGACAGCTTCTGTTCAGGAAAGGGCTAAACGCCGTTTCGACGAACTGAAATCAATATACCCAGAAATATCTCTGAGAGATGTCAAAAATGATATTATCAAAAGAGATGAAACAGACTCAACAAGAAATCTGGCTCCGCTAAAAAAAGCCTCTGACGCTGTGGAAATAGATACAACAGACAAAAGCATTGAAAAGGTTGTTGACGAAATTTTTGATATAATAAAAAGCAAATATTAATTTTGAAAACAATATCACTGCAGGGATAAAACTGTGAAAATATACATTGCTGAATATGCTGGTTTTTGTTTTGGTGTGGAAAGAGCAATCAACATAGTGGAAGAGCAGGCTGAAATAAAGACCAATGTCAGTACGTTAGGGCCCATTATTCATAACCCTCAGGTGGTACAAAAATTTGAGAAATCAGGTGTTGGCGTGGCGAAAACACCTGAAGAGCTTGGTGAAAAGGACTCTGTCGTTTTAAGATCCCATGGCATAACAAAAGACGTACACGAAACATTGAAGAAAAACAAAGTGGATATTGTTGATGCAACATGCCCTTTTGTCAATAAAGCACATGAAGAGGCAGCAAAACTTTCAAGGAACGGTTATACAGTGATTGTATTGGGAGAAAGGGACCATCCGGAAGTACAAGGTATTGTCAGCTATATTGAAAATGATTATTTTATAATTTCTGATGAATCACAAATAAAAAATATTTCAGCAGGTGAAAAAATAGGTTTAATAGCACAGACTACACAGGATAAGGACACTTTTGAAAGAGTCAAAGCCGCTTTGGAGTCAAAAACAAGACACCTAAAAGTAGTAAATACAATATGCAATGCCACAACTTTAAGACAAAATGCGGCAAAAAAGCTTGCAAAGTCTGTTGACTTAATGTTAGTCATTGGAGGTAAAAACAGTGGAAACACAACAAGATTATATAAGATTTGCAAAAAATTATGTGAAAACACATTCCATATTGAAACATCCGCGGAATTGAGTAAAGATATGTTTGACAATATAAATAGCGTAGGTATAACAGCTGGAGCCAGCACCCCTGATTTTTTGATAAAAGATGTCATAGAATATATAAATGAGGTAAACAATGCAGGAAAATAATGTGAACAATGAAAACTATGAAGCCGACATGAGTACTTTCGAATCAATGCTGGAAGAGACACTTGCCACCCCTACTAAAGGAAATATAGTAAAAGGCAATGTGGTGCAGATTAACGGTAATGATGTACTTGTGAATATCGGTTTTAAAACTGAAGGTATCATTGATATCTCCGAATTTTATAACGAAAAAGGCGAGCCGGAAATAAATGTCGGTGACGAAGTGGAAGCAGTTATAGCGGCCGAATCCGGGGGTGGGGGGCATGTAAGACTTTCCAAAAAAATGCTGGAATTCCAGGAAAACTGGCAGGAGTTGAATGAGGCTTACGAAAAAGGAAAACCCATAGCCGTTAAAATCGTAAACTCTAACGATAAAGGGTTTCAGGGAAAATTTGGTGAAGTAAATGTATTTATTCTGAATAATCATATTGACCTTAGAAACAGAACCAGAAAACCTGAATTCTACCTGAATAAAGTATTCAACTGCAAAATATTAAAACTTGATAAACGCAACAAAACCGCCCTCGTATCAAGAAAACTGTATCTTATTGAATCACAGGAAGAGGAAAAAGACAAATTTTTTAATTCAGTAAAGGAAGGCGAAACCATAAAAGGTACTGTGAAAACAATCAAGAATTACGGTGCTTTCGTTAACTTGGGGCCTGTGGACGGATTTCTTCATAAAAACAATATAAACTGGGGTGTGGTAAAACATCCGGGAAAAATTCTTGAAATAGATGATCCTGTGGAAGTTCAGGTAATTAATGTGGATTATGAAGCAAAAAAAGTGGAAGTAGGTATGAAACAGCTAACAGAGGATCCATGGCTGAAAGTGCGGGAGAAATATCCGGTTGGAAGTAGCGTTGAAGGAACAGTGGTAACAAAGAAACGTAAGGGATATATACTTGAAATTGAGCCAGGTGTGGATGCTATTATTCCCAATGATGAGCTTTCGTGGGTAAAATCTGCAAAAGTCCAGCTAAATAACGGAGACAGGGCTTCAGGACAAATTTTGGACTATGATGATGAGAATAAAAAAATAGTAGTTTCACTCAAACTGTTAACTGAGAATCCATGGAATACATTAAAAACAAAGCATCCGGAGGGCTCCGTTGTCAAAGGGAAAATCGTCAATATAACAGATTTCGGATTGTTTGTGGATTTCGGTGCCATGATTGACGGACTGATAAGAAAAAATGATATTTCGTGGACAAAAAATATAGACGATTTAAATAGTCTATATAGTATTGGGGATGAAATAGAAGCCAAAATATTAAAAATTGACCCATTAAGAGAAAGAATCAGCTTAGGTATCAAGCAGCTTGAAAAAGACCCATGGAAAGAAGTTGAAAAAATACTACCGGAAGGTAAGGTTGTGGAAACGGAAATATCCGGTGTCATGAAAGAAGGCATAGAAGTAAAGCTACCCAGAGACCTTAAGGGATTTATCCCTTCAAAAGAGTTGGATATTGACAAGCAAACGCCTGAAGAAAACTTTAACGTCGGTGACACCGTAAAAGCTGTGGTTACAAAGATAGATAAACGCAAAAGAAATATAATGTTATCCATCAAAAAATACAAAGCAGATTCAGAAAAAAGAGAAGTTAAGGAATATCTGAAACAGTTTGATGCAGAGGACACATCCTTTAGTCTGGGTAATCTAATAAAAGACCAGATTAAAAATATAGATAAATAAGCACAGTAAATGCTGTATTTTTTTTTATTTTTCGCTTCGGCGGCCATTGTAGTAATAGCTGGGCTGAAACTCTCTGAATACGGAGACATTATAGCCGTCAAAACAAAGCTGGGACACAGTTTTATAGGCATCACTATGCTGGCACTTTTTACCAGTCTGCCGGAGCTGATTTCCTCTATTGGATCTGTAACCGTAGTGGATTCGCCGGATCTTGCTTTTGGAAACGTTTACGGCTCAAACATTTTCAATATTTTTATTATTTTTCTCCTGGATTTCATGTTCCTAAAAGGCTCCATTTTCAGGGATGTCAGCCTTTCAAATATTGTCTCAGGCATTTACGGTATCCTTATAATGTCAATAACTTTTCTGGGATTTTTAATGGACTTTCCCAATATTGGCTGGATAAATCTGTTGAGCATTATTATTATAATCGTTTTTTTTGTATCGGTTTATAACGCATATAAAACATCCAGCCTTGATATTGCACCGGATGCCATAAAAACAGACAATATACCTCTGAACAAAGCTTATTTTCTTTTTTTTCTGAACGC
>DDHP01000015.1:25287-48970 GCA_002338145.1 Deferribacteraceae bacterium UBA1873
GGTTCTCTGCTGCTGGCTCTGGTAACAAGTCTGCCGGAATTATCCTCATGTTACGGAGCTTTAAAAGTAGGGGCTGCTAACATGGCAATCGGCAATCTTATGGGATCAAATGTATTTAACATGTTCGTCATTCCTTTTGTTGATATTTTTTATGTTAAAGGTAATGTCTTTCAATTTGTAGAACCGGCGCATCTTGTTACAGGATTAATAGGAACAATACTTATAGCTATAACACTGCTGGGGATTAATCAGGATAAGTACGCACGGCTGAAAGTGGGGCACCTTTCCATATACTCTGTTTACATTTTGGTTATTTATATTGTATACTTATTTGTTATATTAAATTAAGTTTGTTTAAATACAGAGCAGGGAGAATTTGTGGCAGTTAAAAAAATTTTTGGAAAACTTTTCAGCATAGCTTTGGTTATTTTTGTTTTTCTTTTCTTTATAGCCTCTTTGGCAAATTTCACATCATTTGGTGAACAAAATTTTTCCTCACCAAAAATTCTTGTTATCAATATGGACGGTATCATATTGGATTCAGAGAAATTTTTAAAAATATACAGAAAATTTGAAGATAATCCCAAGATAAAAGGGTACATTTTAAGAGTAAACTCACCGGGGGGTGCTGTGGCTCCCAGTCAGGAAATCTACAGAATTATAAGAAAAATCAGCAAACCTTTTTATGTGAGCATGGGAACACTTGCAGCTTCCGGAGGCTACTATGTTGCATCAGCTGCAGACAAAATCTATGCACTTGATGGGACAATGACGGGGAGCATAGGGGTGATCATGAAATTTTCCAATTTCAGGAAACTTTATGATAAAATTGGCATAAAATTTGAGACGATAAAAAGCGGTAAATTCAAAGATATAGGTGCATCCGGTAAGCAAATGACGGATGAAGAAAGACAGCTACTTCAGGATACTGTTGACGATGTTTATCAAAGCTTTATCAGCGATATACTTAAAGCAAGAAACATAGACAAGAGCCTATTGAAAAAATATGCGGATGGCAGAGTATTAACAGGAAAAAAAGCAAAAGAGCTGGGTTTTATAGATGAGATAGGTGATTTCTATGATGTAGTGGAAGATCTTAAAAAGAGAATAGGAATACCGGATGCAGAACTCTACTTTTACGAGGAAGATAAAAATCCTCTTACCACAATTGTAAGCAGCGCAACATATATTAAGAATTTATTTGGAAATAGCGACGGGTACCAGCTGTATTACCTAAATGATAAACTAACTTATTAGTTTTCGTGGTAGATTTATTATGTTTGCCAAAATAAACAGTTCCCATCTGATAGGTATCGAGGCTTTATGCGTTGACGTCGAAGTTGACATTAAAAGTATGGGGATGCCTTCTTTTACTGTGGTGGGGTTAGCTGAAGGCGCTGTTAAAGAAAGCAAGGAAAGAGTCAAAGCTTCATTAAAAAACCTCGGCTATAATATCTTTGCTAATGCAATAACAGTAAACCTGGCTCCTGCCGATTTTAAAAAGGAGGGGACACATTTTGATTTGCCCATAGCCGTAGGCTTATTAAATGCATTCGGAATTATCGATAAAAAGCTGGAAGATACGCTTATCATTGGAGAACTTTCACTGGATGCAAAATTGAGAGGTGTTAACGGCGTCCTGCCTATGGTTATAGATGCTGCCAAATCTGGAATAAGGAAAGTTATTCTGCCGCTTGAGAATGCGGAAGAAGCAAGTATTGTAAAAGAATCAGAAGTATTTGGTTTTGAAGATTTGTCAGAAGTTATCGCTTTTCTCAGCGGAAACCTAACAAAAGAAAGATTTGTTACCGATATCAACGACTACTTTAAAAATCTACAAAAACCAGAGCTGGACTTTGCCGATGTCAAGGGGCAGTTTTTTGCACGAAGGGCTGCTGAAATTGCTGCAGCAGGGATGCACAATCTTCTTTTTGTTGGCTCCCCCGGCAGCGGGAAAACAATGATTGCCAAGCGAATGCCTTCCATACTCCCTCCGATGACTGTTGAGGAGGCAATAGAAACAACAAAGATACATTCTGTTGCCGGGCTGATTAAAGATAAAGGCAAACTTGTTGTACACCACCCTTTTATAGCACCTCACCATACTTCCAGTGATGTTTCAATTATCGGTGGGACAAGAGAAGTAAAACCAGGTGCAGTAAGTGTAGCCCACAATGGGATTTTATTCCTCGATGAGATACTGGAGTTTAAGCGAAGCGTACTGGAAGTTCTCAGGCAACCTTTGGAAGACGGATATGTAACTATATCCAGAGCCAACCGCACTGTAGTTTATCCGGCAAATTTTATGCTTGTGGGCGCATGTAATCCCTGTCCATGCGGAAATTTAGGAGACAAAATCAAAGAGTGCACCTGCACTCCCCATCAGATACAGCGTTACCGTAGCAGACTTTCAGGCCCCCTTATGGACAGGATTGATCTCCAGGTTACAGTAACTTCTATAGATTTTAAAGACCTTTCAGATATGCAGCCGGGGGAGAGCTCCGATTCTATTAGTAAACGTGTCAAAAAAGCTACGGAAATCCAGAAAAAGCGTTTTGCTAATGAAGATATTTCATATAATTCTCAAATGAATGAATCTGCAATCCGCAAATATTGTAAAATACATGACGATGCTTTAAAAATACTTGAAAGCATAAACACCAAATACGGATTATCCGCCAGAGCCTACTCCAAACTTCTTAAAGTATCCCGGACAATAGCCGATTTGGCAAATTCCAAAGATATAGCAAAGAATCATGTTTTGGAAGCTGTTCAATACAGATTTCTGGAACAGGAATAACATCATTTCTGCAAACACTAACCTGTGCTATAATATAATATTTTAAAATGGAGGAATCAGTGAATAAGAGAAAAACAAAGATTGTAATAACCATAGGCCCAGCAACACAGTCAGAAGATAAAATAGAGGAACTGATTAACGAAGGCGTAGATGTATTCAGGATGAATTTTTCACATGGTGATCACAAAAGCCACAAAGAAATTTACAATAAAATCCGCAAAATTTCCAGGAAACTTGGTAAACATACAGCCATTTTGCAAGATTTGTCCGGTCCAAAAATAAGATTGGGGGAAATAGAAGAACCCTTCAATGTTCATCAGGGCGACAAAATAAATTTCAGTATAAATAATATTGAAAATGACCCAAAAACATTAACCCTGAATAATCCCAAAATCCTGGAACAACTGAAAAAAGGTGACAGAATATACATAGCTGACGGAATGATTAGACTGGAAGTTACGGATACTTTTCCTGACTATGTATGCACTGTAGTTGTCGTTGGCGGTACAATATCTTCCAAAAAAGGGGTTAATTTCCCAAATGCCGAATTAAAAATAGACAGCCGAACAAAAAAAGATTTAGAAGACCTGGATTTTGGTCTTGAGCTGGGATTTGACTATATTGCTTTGTCTTTTGTGAGAACAGCTGATGATGTAAAAAACGTTAAAGAGATAATCAGGCAAAAGGGTGAGAACACAAAAATTATAGCTAAAATAGAAAAACATGAAGCAATTAACAACATTGATGGTATCCTGGAAGCTGCTGACGCTATTATGGTGGCCCGCGGTGACCTGGGTGTGGAAGTGGAACTTGAAAAACTTCCGGTGCTTCAGAAAGAGCTGATTCTGAAAGCAAATAAAATCCAAAAACCTGTAATTACCGCAACCCAAATGCTTACATCAATGCTATCAAATCCCCGCCCCACAAGAGCTGAAGTAACAGATATTGCCAACGCTGTTTTCGACGGAACAGATGCAGTAATGCTTTCAGATGAAACAACAGTCGGCAAATATCCGATTGAAGCAGTAAAAGTACTAACAAAAACAATCTTGGAAGCGGAAAAATACACGGATTATTTTATTTATGACATTGTCCAGGCTGACCATGACTCTTCAATACCTTCAGCCAGCTGTTATATAGTGGAAAATCAGAAAATAAAACATATTGTTGTATTTACCAGCAGTGGCTCTTCCGCTCAGAAAGTAGCATCCTTCAGACCTGATGTTTCAATACTTGCATGTTGCCATTCTGACAGTACAGCAAACCGTTTATCTCTTATATGGGGGGTTACGCCATATTTGGTAATCAAACAGTATAAAGATATCAACAAAATGCTGGAATATTTTATAAAACACGCAGTAAAAAAAGGGGATCTGTCTGAAAATGATGAGTTTGTTGCAACAATTGGTTATCCTTTGGGAGTTCCGGGTTCCACCAGTACACTCAGGATTTTCAGCAGTGAGGATATTAAAAAATATCTTAAATAGCTATTCAGAATACTTGATTTACAAACAACATTGTTTTAATATACACAAATATTGACATACGGGGTGCATTTTGGATAACAGGGAAATATCAATAACAATTGAAAAAAATATGGGTATAATATCCCTGGATAATCTTCAAACCAAAAACAGTCTGACAATCGAAATGTTGGAAAATATAAAAACAGCCATCGACACTCTCGAGAAAAACAAAAATACAGATATCATATGGCTGAAAAGTACTATCAATGGATATTTCTCCTCCGGCTATAACTTAGAGTATATTGGAGGATTAAACGAACCGGAGGCAAAGTTCTATTCACATAAGGGTTCTGATATTATAAAGACTATCAAAAATTGTAAAAAAATAGTTTGTTGCAGTATAAACGGGAAAGCTCTCGGAGGCGGTTTCGAAATAGCTTTAGCTTGTGACCTTATTTTTGCAACCCGGGATTCTGAATTTGGCTTTCCTGAAGTTAACTACGGTATTATCCCCGGTTTTGGCGGCACTCAACTGTTAAACAGGAAACTTTATGAAACCTTTTCAAAATATCTTATTTTCACCGGAAACCTGGTGACTGCCCAGGAATTATATGAAAAAGGCATTTTGAATGAAATATTTGAAAAAGACAGTGAATCCTGCAGTCAAATTTCCAAACTTGCTGAATTAGTAAAAAAACGGAGTAAATTTGCCATTGGTCTTGCCAAAGAAACAATAAATAACGGGCTTGAGATGCCTCTTGAACAAGCACTTAAGTTTGAACAGAATGCCTTCATGGCATCTTTTGCAAGTAATGATAAAAAAGAAGGAATGACAGCTTTCCGTGAAAAGCGCACGCCAGTTTTTAAAGACAGATGGGAAGACTTTGAATCACTATAATTTTCTTGAGGTTTTAATTGATTGATCTCAGTATAAAAAATGAAACAGCTTTCATAAACCTGCATCCTGAGCATAAATTTAATATACTAGAACCGTCTGCAATCCGTGAGTTATATGAAAAAATAAAAACATTATATGACTCCCCAGCAAAAGTTATACGAATCACCGGCCACGGAGGATCTTTTGCCGTCGGAGCAAATATCAAAACAATGTTGACATATTCCGGTTACACAGCAAAAGGATTCTCCCAGTTAGGCAACAAACTATTTGGGTTAATGGATAATATCCCCCAAATAATCATAGCTGAAATAGATGGATTTTGTATGGGTGGAGGGATGGATTTTGCTGCATCATGCGATTTCAGATTTGCTACAAAAACAAGCAAATTTGCACATCCAGGTGCGAAACTTGGAATAATCACCGGATTCGGAGGGACACAAAGGATAAGCCGGTTAATGAAAGACAGCTATTTCACCAGCCTGATTATTTCAGGTGAAACCTGTACTGCGGAATTCATGAAAGAGGGAGAATTTATAACGGAAGTATTTAATACCAAAGAAAGTATGCAGCAATATACTGAAATGTTCACAAAAGCAATAGTCAATAAAAACAGGCTCTTTTTAAATGAACTAAAAACATTAATCAATAAACAACGATGAGGGGTTTTTATGAACAATATGAAGGATTATAATGAAACGTACAAAAATTTCAATATTGATATCCCTGAATATTTCAATTATGGCTTTGATGTCATTGATAAACAGGCAGAAGAAAATAACAAAACAGCTTTAATATGGATTGATACAGATGGTAAGACACATAAAAATTACACATTTGCCGATTTAAAAGAGATGTCTAACCGGTTTGCCAATCTTCTTATTAACCAAGGCTTAAAAAAGGGAGATAACCTATACGTTATGATACCTAGAATACCGGAATGGTATGCTGTTATGCTGGGATGTTTTAAATTGGGAGTTATTCCGATGCCTGCGCCAAAAATACTTCAGGAAAAGGATATAGATTACAGACTCAGGGCATCCGGAGCAAAAGGTGCTGTGGTTTACGGTGAATCTTTGGAAAAATTTTCCAATCTTTCACTGCCCCATGACTTTGTTAAAATTTCAATAAACAGCAAAAAGGATTCCTGGCAAGACTATACGTCACTCATGGAAAAGCAAAGCGGAACACTTTCAAGAGATGACATTGTCTCAACAGCATCAACCGACCCTCTGATCATCTATTTCACAAGCGGTACAACCAAGTTTCCCAAAATGGTGCTGCACGACCAAACTTACGCACTGGGGCATTACATTACAGCTAGATTCTGGCAGGATCTGGGGGAAGATGATATTCACTGGACATTAAGTGATACCGGCTGGGGAAAAGCTGTGTGGGGAAAACTTTTTGGACAGTGGATAATAGGAGCCACTGTAGTTATGCATAACCAGGCCGACAGATTTGACCCTGAGCTACACCTGAATATTCTGCAGAATTTTGGCATAACTACATTTTGTGCACCTCCGACTGCATACAGAATGCTTATTCTACAGGATTTGTCCAAATACGATTTTTCTCGTCTGAGACACTCGGTAAGTGCCGGGGAGCCCTTAAATCCGGAGGTAATGAAAAAATGGGAAAAATCCACAGGAACACTCATATACGACGGATATGGCCAGACTGAAACAGTAGCTATTGTAGCCAATTATCCTTGCCTGAAAGTAAAGCCCGGGTCTATGGGTAAACCAGCTCCCGGTTTTCATGTAGATGTTGTCGATGATGATGCCAAAACTATGCCTTTACATGAGGCTGGTCATATCGCAGTTAAGGTTGATGGGAAGTATCCTGCAGGTGTTTTCAAGGGTTATTACAGAGATGAAAAAGCAACAAAGCAAGCTTTCAAAAACGGATGGTATTTCACAGGCGACAAAGCATACAAAGATGAAGAAGGATACTTCTGGTTTGTGGGAAGATCGGATGATGTTATAAAATCCAGTGGGTACAGAGTCGGCCCCTTTGAGGTGGAAAGTGCTTTACAAAGTCATAAGGCTGTAGCAGAAAGTGCAGTAATAGGTTCACCTGATAAACTCAGAGGTACAATTGTAAAGGCATTCATAGTTCTCAAACCGGGGTTTCAGGGAAATGAAGAGCTTATCAAAGATATACAGAATCATGTAAAAAAGGAAACTGCACCCTACAAATATCCGAGGGAAATTGAGTTTGTTGAAGAGTTGCCTAAAACAGTCAGCGGTAAAATCAGGAGGGTGGAGCTCAGGCAAATGGAAGAAAAACGTAAAAATACCCAAGACGATTTGCATTAAACGCAGCATCAACGTTAAACGGAGAACTCTATTAATGCTTACAGTATTAAAGAAATAAATGAAAATCAGTACCACAAAAAAGAACAAATATACTCATGCTTAATACCTGATGGTGTATTTGCAGCTCTCGGGATACATAATAGAGATATAGCACAGTTAAAAGCAAAATTTTTTTTGAAAATTTTTTCTGATTCTTCAGTGGATTTTGTGAAGATAGAAATAAAATCTGATTTCAAACAGAAAGATTGGGTTTTTTTACTCGAATTAGCTGATACAGTATACCATCAGATTGAGTTATCATTAATTGTCACAGGGGATCCTGCTTTTCCTTTTTTCGATGTCTTCTCTGACAAATTTGGTCACAGAAATTATTTTGCTACAATGGTAAGAAATATCCCTGCAGAGACTAAAGCTTTAAAAGCCGGTCTTTTCCCACATCAGGCAAGAAAAGGTTTAAACATATTTGATGAGCTACTGGAAAGACTTGAAAAATTTGCACTGGAAATGGGAAAGCACCTGATTGAAACAGATCCCTTAGCTTATAATAATGCCATCTTTTATGAAAAAAAGGGATTCGGATATATTAATGGAAAAAACTTAATGAAAGACATCGACAGGGAATTCCAACCGGGGGGTACTCTCTACAATTCTCTGGATAATTCCTCAATCTTCAGACAAAAAAAATTCTGGAAAAGTTTACGAGGCAGGTCATGGTCAATACATGACGGTATATTGGAGGAAAATTTCGGAAAAATGTTTGACAACGTCAAAATGTATAAGCCAATAGGCAAAACACTTTCCGTAAACACTTTCAATACTTAAACAACATTACCAGCCTTTTGTAAAGAATAAAGCGCTTATCAAAAAAAAGTCCGCCCTGAAGGCGGACAAATGGGAGGTTTATTGCGACAGAAACACAGTGTTTCTGCTTACTGGTGACCTTTTGGATTCTTCTTAAAGTATTCTTTCATCTTCACCGGGTCAGGAGTCATTGTATCCTTTCCAGGCTCCCAGCCGGCGGGACAAACTTCACCATGCTCTCTTGTAAACTGCAGAGCATCCAGATTACGTAATATTTCTTTTACATTTCTACCTATTCCTAAATCGTGAACAAGTTCAAATTGAATTACACCATCAGGATCAATTATAAAGGTCGCACGCAACGCCATACCTTCCGGTAAAAGAACGCCATATTCCTCAGCAACTTTTTTTGTAAAATCTGAAACCAGCGGATAATTGATATCACCAAGTCCACCATCCTCTCTGGGGGTATTAACCCATGCCAGGTGAGAAAATTTACTGTCTGTGGAGACACCGATAATTTCACAGTTTCTCTTTTTAAATTCCTCGTAAGCATCACTCAAAGCAGTAATTTCAGTAGGACATACAAAGGTAAAATCCAAGGGATAAAAAAACAAAACAACCCATTTTCCCTTGTAATCATTGAGATGTACTTTTTTAAAATCCTTGTTAACTACAGCTTCTTCGGTAAAATCAGGTGCCTGTTTTGCTACTAAACTCATACCTACCTCCTGCAATTATTTTATTTATAATTATTCTAAATAAAATAATTAATTTGTCAACACTTTATTTTCTTTTAAAAATAATGGCAGTATAGAATGGTTTTAAAACTTACTTTTGCCTAAAAAGAGCTTTCAAGAGAAAGATAGAAAGCGTAATCACTTTTACCACTCCCCCCAATCTCATATGCTAAACTTAAACCCAATGACCCAAGTGGTGTATCAGCAGTCAATGCAATACCAATATCCTTGTATCCGTCATCAAATTTCCATGATTCCAGTGCATCCCCGTATTCAAAAAAAGGACCTATAAAAACATTATTAGCCAGCTCATAGTCAATACCAACAATTGTATAATAAAACCTATCACCGCCATAAACATTGCCCCCAGAATCTTCTGAGCCTATATCCCTGTAATCAAAAGCTTTCATCCTGCCGGGACCACCCAACGTATATAAATAGGTCAATGGGACATCTGTAGTATCTCCTGTGTTATAACCCGCATCAAATCCCAGACGCAATCTTATATTATTTGTGACATATTTTTTAACAACATTTTTCCACTCAATCGTAACAAAACTGCTTCCACCGAATTCCAGCACCGGGGTAACCGATAATTGTCCAGAATAATGTAAAAAACTTTTTTCGTCACGCTCTGTACTTTGCATATCCACCGACAAAGGAATACCCAGCAGAGAAAAATCCTCTTCAATCCGATCTTTTATACTTTGCTCATAATCCAGATCCTGAAAGCTTAGATTTTCTCCGAACATCCCGGCAGAAAACATATAACGTGATATTCTTTTCAAATACAGTGCCCCTGCCCTGTACTGTTCATATTCAAAATCACTCTCATCTCTCATTTTCCAGCCCAAAGAATAAATTTCTTCAATTCTGCTTTCGAGAGATCTGTAACCACTCACGGAAATACTGGCAGCCTGTTCTCTGGAAGATATCCTTGAAAACAGCTGAAGCTGGTGACCTGACCCCATTATATCGTATCGCCGGTAGCCTCCGAAAATATTAAGCAAATCAACACTGTCATAGGAAAAACCACCAAAAATTTCATTTTTATTACTTTGATAACCTGAAATTACTATATCTGCACGGTTATTTTCATGTTGTATTATTTCCACCGTATAATTATTATAGTTTTTCTGTTTAGCCATGTAATTTTTTATGATATCCACTTTTTCCTTTGTTATGGTAGAATTACTCATGAATAATTGACCAAAACTTTCTCTCAATTTGGCATCCCGGCATATAATCTTATTTAACTCTAATCTTAACAAATCCGCTTCAAATACAATATCCGCAGTATCATTTTCATTAAGCTTATAATCTTTAAAAGACAGGAAATTATAGAAAAATTTCTTTCTTAACTTTTCATCCACAAGTTTTTTCAGCCTGATAATCTCACTTCTATTTATACTGGCTTTTACACCGGAGAAAACTTTTTCACCACCAGCATATACATTGTCTACTTTATATTTTTTACCTTCATTCACTTTTATTGTAACATTCATATCCCCGTTATTGATATTAAAGTCAATTTTTTCAATAACTACTCCCAGGTATCCTTTCTTCTGCAGGTAACTGGTAATAATGCTTTTAATTCTCTCTGACTGTTTGTTGGAAAGTATTTTTTTTGAAATATTATATTCCTCAACAAAAGTATTGTCCTTCAGGTTTTCATAGTAAATATTCAATTTTATTTCCCTTACTTGTCTTTGAAAATCCACAGAAATTACTATATCTCCATCTTCGTCATAGTTTATTATAACGGATGGAAACATAAAACCTTTACTGCGCAAATAATCTTCCAGCATACCTTCAGCGGAGCGAAGATCAAAACTGTTTACACCTTTTAAAAACTCCCCTGTCCTTTCTTTAATATCCTTCTCCAACTCCGGTTTTAGGGTATTTTTCACTCTCAGGTCAAAGTATTCCCCCTTTTTAACATCAATCTCCACACTTACACTTTTATGGAAAATAGGAATAAATGACAAAACAGATAGAAAGGGGTTATCAAGTTTCAAAAAAAAAGTAGTTTTATCATTTTCTTTATAATTCACTTCCGTTTCCACATTAAAATAACCCAGTTTTCTGTAAAACGTTTCAACCTCATTTACATATTTATTTATTGTTTCATCATTAAATATAATCGGATTTATAAAACGGTAATCTTTATCATACTCTTCAGCCGTCACACTGATATCTGTTATCAGAAAAAGTTTCCCCTCTTTTATTTCAAATACAACGTTTTCCCCATAAGTTTGAAAATCAATTTTAACATTTTTGTATCCGGATGAAATATAAAAAGTTTCCAGCTTATGGGCAGCACTCTGCAACGTATCCGCATATAAGGGGCCCCCTTTTGCAATTGCTGCAGCAATCTGAAGTGTACTGTCCAAAAATGCCAGATTACCCTTAAAATCCACACTGGCAATTTTGGAAACAGATGTCACCCTCACGCTGTTATTATCAAAGATATACAGATCATACCCTAGATACTCAAGCAGCTTTTCTGTTTTCTGCTGGCCATAATTCTCATAATAATTTTTTATTTCTGACTCCACATCTGCATTTACATCGCCTTTTACATCAAAAGCCTGTAATAAATTTACAAACGCAAAACTAAAAACCGTTAAGAAAAGTAAAACCCGCACCTGTGCCTCCACCCGGCATAGTATAGACAAACAGCTTCATCCAGTCAAAAAGAGTATATTCACCCAGGACACCATTCATTTCTTCACCACCTGATACACCAACCATGTACCTTAGTTGCAATCTGTTGGAGAACCTTTTGCCTAACGACACAAAGTCCCCCTGCTCACCCCTGAAATTAAAAGTTTCAATGTTTATTTCATTTATACCGATAAGTTTTTCCGTAAAACTAACTATATCTTTAAAAAGCAACCCTCCGAAAATTTTACCCATCAGCTGTTCACTACCGGTTGAAGTACCGGAGCGCGCATAGCTTGATGCCATTGACGGATCGAGACTTTGAACCTGAATCTCATATTCAGGCAAAAAACCTTTAACATTCAATCTCAGATAATTAAATTTATCTCTTCCTGATGCTTCCATGTATAAAAAGGGAGATGAATTTTTAATAAACCTGACATAGCCTTTTGTAACTATAAATTTGCCTCCACCTACTGTAATAACAGAGTCCTGGGAAACCACAGAACCTTCAATAAGCAGTCCGTCTTTGTTTGTTATTTCTAAAGCCAGATTGAACCCGCCCTCTATGTATCTGCTTTTCAAACGCACAGGCTCTCTGGTCTTCACTCTTATGTTAAAATTTAGCGGCAACTCACCACTGTTTTGGCCTCTATCCTCGGCAAAATTTACATTCTCATCATGCTGATAAACCCCTCTGTTTATAAAAACATCACCTGTTAGATAGTTTAACCCACCGTTATAGTTCAGATTGAAATCAACACTACTGCGAAATCCGTACTTTTGCATATACAGATTTCGGGCGGTAATATCTGCATTTAAAGAACGTAAATCATAGTACCGATCCATGAAAAATTTTCCGGAAATTTCAGTATCCACATCTTTGCCTTTAACTGTGCCATAAAGACTGTAATTCTCCAGCTCCACATATGCATTTAATTGTTTCAAACGCACATCCGCAAACGTATTTTTAAAATCACCTTTTAATTCCATATTACCTTTTAATGTTGGCAAATCATGGTATTTGTATAAAAAGCTGATTTTTCCGTTTCCAATACAGTCAAAATAGGGTATCGAAATTTTAGAATCATCCAAAATAATATCACCAGCAATTTTTTCAGAGGTAAGAAAACCTTCATATATACTTAGCGAATGTATATTTTCATTACTGATTTTTGCTGATATATCCCGTACTTCATTATTTTCATACATCATCTGTAAGCTGCTAACATCGAAGCTGTACTGTCTGAAGCCAACATGCAGATCCTCCGAAACAATACTGTAGGATTTTAGGTTATCCGAGCTAAAAAAAGACTCTCCGTTTACTACAAAATCTTTTACCTTAAATCCGTCAAAGGATATTTTCCCTTCAATCCGTTCTTCAGCTGGCAATATCTGTGCATTTACAGCAACACCGGGACTCAAAGCCTCAGCGGTTAATTTATGAAGACTGCCATGCAGACTTACATCAAACGGCTCAAGAATCTCCACAGGCTTTGTAATAAAAGATCCTTGTATTACCGGATTTTTGAGTTTTCCCGTTACGCTGAAACGTAGTTTCTTCATTTCCGGAAAATCTGCGTAGCAAAAATTCTTCGATTCTATCATAATATTAAGTTTTGACTCCGAAAAATCTATATACCCCGGATTCTGAAATGAATAACTGCTCAAATTTAAATAATCGAAAACAAGCTTATTGTCCGCAAAAGTGTACCCGATTTCATGATTGGGAAAAACAGTTCTATCATTAAAGTAGAGTAAACCGTGAACGTAAGGACTCTTATTACCCAAAACTATACCGGCATTACCTGTAACTTTTTTATCAAACGCCGATTCAATGTTAAAATATTTCAGAATGAGATTAAAAGGTACTGCGTATAACGTTATATCAAAGTTCTTTGTGTTTCCTTTTAAAACACCGGATATCCCTGCCCTGCCATCTTCAAAGAAAACATCGGCATCAAAGGAAAAAAGATTGCTTTCTGCATTAAAGGAGCCGGATATCTGCTCAGTCGGCACATTATAAATTTCGGCGGCAATTTTATTTTCATAATTGCCTGTTATAAACCATGAGTTTTTTTCTATATTTATAACCGTATCAATTTTGAGGTCGTGCTTAAAGTCAAGCACTTTGAGCAAATCTTTATTTCCGGCAACCCTGCCATTAAGAGACGCATGAAAAGTGTTATTGGAATATGTTCCCTTTCCCGTAATAGAAGTACCGCTGGCAGTAATCGATAATTTTTTGAAAACAAAAGTATTTCCATCCCTCAGGATATCTGCGCTTATGGAATAATCTTCCTCCGATATTAAATTATTAAACGTTTTAAACCTTCGGAAGTTATCCGTTACATTCACTTCACCATTGCCAATTTTTACATGATAATTTTTATTTTCAAAGATTCTTATTTTTTCCGGAAAACTGTATTTTACGTAAGTATTAAAATTGTTAGGGTCAATATTACCTTCAAAATTAACGTTTGCATCGTTAATAACGAAATCCTCACTGACTAAATTCAGCCCCGAAGAAAAGCTACCAAACACATTAACATTCCCATCTGCTTGGATATTATTCTTTTTCAGACCTGTTAGTTTTATCAGAGAAGAAATTTTTCCGTCTTCATACGTTCCGTTTATCTCCACCTTACCGTCATCAACATCCCCAACCATCTGCAAAAAATCAGAATCTAAGGATGCAGAAAACTCAGCATAATATTTTTCTTTACCCACAGTGCCTTCAGAAATCTTCACAATAAAATCTTTGCCGTTTACCAAGGCATTTTGAATATCAATACGTTCAAAATTACGGATATAGCCGTTAAAAAATCCGGAGAAGTTCTGGCGAATATTATTCTTATATATAAACGATTCCCCCAAAACAATATCCAGTTTCCCGGACATACCATTATATTCAAGTGTTTCTATGTTGACATCAGTATTGAAATCAGGATGAGTATATTTGACATTAATATTTGAGAAGGTTAACTCTTTTAATACTGTTGTCCATTTATATTCATCTGTTCTATCGCTTCCGGCACCGCCTTCTTTGATAAAATTAACTTCAGAGTTTTCCAGAGTAATGTCTAAGAAAGGTTTGGAAGACAGTAAAGCGGAAATATTTGCTTTTAAATATAATTTATCCAGCTTAAAAGAAAGTAAGTCACTGCTAAAATCTATTTCAGAAAACTCTGCATTGAAAGGCAGAAAAGCTGTATTTGTTTTACCGATTTTTAATTCATATTCATCCGGTAAAAAATATCCAATAAATTTATCAGGATAAATAGAAACAAGTATATTTAATAGCAAAAAAAGTGAAACCGTAAACAAGAAAAAAAGCAGAAACGGTTGTAAAATCTTTCTTGCAAACATTAATTCTTGCCATTGTACTTTTCTATGTACCGCATTATTCCTTCATATATACCTTCAGCTATTTCTTTTTGGTAAGAGGATTGTTTTACTCTTTGGGCAAAAGAACTGTTCGATAAAAACCCCGCTTCCACAAGGATGGAAGGCATCTGCGCACCAACCAAAACATAAAACGGAGCCTGCTTCACCCCAAGACTTCGTTTTTTTGTTTTAGCAACGACATTATCTTGTACTGATTGGGCTAAAATCAGAGATTCTTCCAGCTTGGAATTTAACATGATATCCTTCAAAATTCCCTGTAAATCAGAAAGGGATTTTTTGGTGGCCTTATTTTCCAAAGCGGCTACTTCCAAAGCCTTTTTATCATCTGTAACATTCAATACATATGTTTCCACACCGCGGGCATTTCTGTTACGAGCTGCATTTACATGAATGGAGACAAAAATGTCAGCTTTTTTCTTATTTGCAAAAGCTGTACGCTCTTCCAACGGAAGAAAAATATCCGTATCCCTTGTCATATATACACTCAGGTCGGTTCTATCTTTTATCATTTTCCTCAAGTATTTACCTACATTTAAAACTACATCTTTTTCATTAATACCGTTATGAACAGCGCCGGGATCTTTACCTCCGTGCCCGGGGTCAATAACTATTGTTCGTACTTTAAGTCCCAAAACACTGGCAAACGTATCTGAAGAAACGTCAGAATCAGAAATTTCTCCTCGCGAAGACTTATCAGCCAGCTTCGCACTGCTCACATCAATAACTATCCTGTCCGGGTTGCTCAGACTGAACACTGTAAAGTCCTCAACATTCTCACTGTCCAGAACAACCCTGGTGACACCTTTTTTAAAGATTCCCCATCTTATCGCATCCAAAAGGCCGTCTTCGATATTTATCCGCTTACTTATCTCACCTGAAACTTTGGAGTTAAAAATATCCAGAAAAAGCCGTGGTGGTTTACCATGCTTAGGATCGGCCTTAAGCCAATGTTTTTCAAATTTGGCATCGGAGTTAAGATCGATAACAACCCTAGTATAATCCTGACTACTGAAATATCTTATATTTTTAATAAGTACTTTCCCACTACCAATCACTGAATAATTACTGTCGTCATCGGACTGACGGACAACTTTACTTACAATTTCATCTTTAGGATCATCTTTTGAAAAATTAATCTCTATTTTCTGATCATCGCTAAACTTCTTTTCTATTTCAGCCAATCTTTTTTCAGCTTCAGAAGCTGAATATGATCCGGGAAATCGATTGATTACCCTTTCCAGCATATATTTAGCAGAAACATAGTCTGAGAGTACCGTATAAATATAAGCAGACTTCAGATAAGAATCCGCTGCCCATTTGGAATCATAGTTAGCCCCAAGTAATCTGTAATATTTCAGCGCATTTTTAAGATCATTATTATTTTTAAACCGCCAGTAACTTTTAAGATACGTTTTCCCGCACATGTACAGCGAATCATCCGCAAGCCAGAATTTCGGATCTTTACTATATATATTGTAAAATCTTTCAGCTACTGTTGAATACGATGCCCTGGAAACTTTTGGGGCATTCTCAATTGTTTGCAAATCTTTTTTGGCGGCAAAATAATCGGCCTTCAAGGACGCCTGTACAGATATGCCGAAGGAGAGGAGCAAAAACAAAAAAACAAATAACTTACTTTTGTAAAACCACATCCCGGCACACCTTATTTTTTAAATATCTGCCTGTAAAAGAATTGCTGCTATCAGCGCAGCCCTCAGGGGTTCCGGTAAAAATAATTTCACCGCCCCTTTCACCACCTTCAGGCCCCAGATCTATTATATAATCAGCACATTTAATTACATCAAGATTATGTTCAATAACTATTACAGTATTTCCCGTTTCAGTCAATCTTTCAAAAATGCTTACCAGTTTTTTTATATCCTCAAAATGCAAGCCTGTGGTGGGTTCGTCAAATATATAAAGAGTCTTGCCTGTGGAGCGTTTCATAAGCTCCCTTGAAAGCTTTATTCTCTGAGCTTCTCCACCGGAGAGTGTAGTGGCCGGCTGCCCCAGTTTTATATAGCCAAGGCCAACATCCCTGAGCACTTGCAGTTTATTTTTAAGCTTTGGGATATTCTCAAAAAATTCCCACGCCTGATTAACTGTCATATCAAGGATTTCGGCAATATTTTTGCCTTTATATTTGATATCAAGTGTGTCTCTGTTGTACCTTTTTCCATGACAAACATCGCACTTTACATACATATCCGGGAGAAAGTGCATCTCTATTTTTATAAAACCTTCTCCGCTGCAATTTTCACATCTGCCACCCTTTATATTAAAACTAAATCTGCCCGGTTTAAAACCCCTGACTTTGGCATCAGGGGTTTGGGCAAAGATTTCCCTGATGTCTGTGAAAATACCTGTATAAGTAACCGGATTAGATCTCGGTGTCCTGCCTATGGGGGACTGATCAATATCAATTACTTTATCTATGTTTTCATATCCATAAAGCCCGTCGTGATCACCGGGCTTTATGGGCGATGAAAGGATTTTTCTTTTCAGGGAAGGATACAAAACATCCATAACAAGCGTGGATTTACCTGATCCGCTGACGCCTGTAACACAGGTAAATAAACCCAGAGGTACCGAAACATCAATATTTTTTAAATTATGCTGTCTTGCCCCCTTTACAACTAAATACCCTTTATGTGGGACTTTTCTGGAATTTGGGACTTTTATCTCCCTGCGTCCGAATAAATAATCCCCGGTGAGGCTGGTCTTGCAGTCTTTCAAATCATGGGGAGTACCGGCAAAAACAACTTCACCACCATGTCTTCCGGCTCCCGGTCCCATATCAATGACATAATCAGCCTGAAGTATCGTATCCTCGTCATGCTCCACGACAAGCAGAGTATTGCCTATATCCCTCAGGTCTTTAAGTGTAGAAATAAGCATATCGTTATCCCTTTGGTGCAAACCGATACTGGGCTCATCCAAAACATACAAAACACCTGTTAGCCCGGAACCCACCTGAGTTGCAAGACGGATTCTCTGTGCTTCGCCACCGCTCAAAGTTGATGCCTTTCTTTCAAGGGTTATATAATCAAGGCCAACACTCAGTAAAAAACGTAGCCGTCTGTTAATTTCACGTATTATCTTTTCGGCAACTTCCTTCTTAAAACCTGTAAAATCGATCGAGCTCATGAATTCCAAAGCATTTTTTGTATTTAATTTAACTACATCGTGAATATTTTTGCCGCCGACTTTTACAGAGAGGCTCTCTTTTTTAAGCCTTGTACCTTCACATTCGTCACACGGCATTCTCGACATAAAAGTCTTGGCATAATCAACATCCGAAGGTCTGCTGGAGTATAATTTTTCCTTCAGATAACCAATTACCCCGTTAAACTTTCTATCATAAAACACCTTTCTGTCGCCTTTAAAAGTAAACAACCTAAGCGGTTCATCAGTACCATACAAAATTATCTTTTTATGTTCGTCTTTTAAATCTTTAAAGGGGACATTCAGATCCAGGCCGTATTTTTCGGACAAAGCATTAAGAGTATTATAATAATGAAAGTTATCATATTTTTCCCATGGTTTTATCGCACCATCTCTTATACTTATATTCTGATCGGGAACAAGCGAGTCCACATCAAAAATCATTTTTTCCCCAAGGCCGTCGCAAACAGGACAGGCTCCATAGGGATTATTAAAAGAAAAGCTTCTCGGTTCAATTTCCGCAATACTTACATTACAGTCCGGACATGCAAAATGCTCGCTGAATAAATGCATTTTACCGTCAACGTCCAGCTCAACCAAACCCTCAGACAAGTTTAACGCAGCTTCCACAGAATCTGTAACCCTTCGTTCTATACCATTCTTGATTTTTAGCCTGTCAATAACCACACCGATAGTATGTTTGATGTTTTTATCCAGTACAATATCTTCCTCAAGCCGGTACATCTCACCATCAACGTAAACTCTCACATATCCACTTTTCAACAGTTTAGCAAGCAACTGCTTATACTCCCCCTTCCTGCCCCTGATAACAGGGGAAATAATCTGAACTCTTGATTTTTCAGGCAACCCCATTATAAAATCCACAATCTGCTGAACTGTATAATTCTGAATTTTTTTACCGCAGGAAGGGCAGTGAACTTCGCCGACACGGGCAAACAAAAGACGCAGATAGTCGTATATTTCCGTAATAGTCCCCACAGTCGACCTGGGATTTTTGCTTATGGATTTCTGTTCTATACTTATGGCAGGGGAAAGGAATTCAATGGAATCCACGTCAGGCTTTTCCATAAGCTCCAAAAACTGTCTGGCATAAGCCGATAAAGACTCCACATACCTCCGCTGACCTTCGGCATATAAAGTATCAAAAGCAAGTGTCGATTTGCCAGAACCGCTCACTCCGGTTATTACAACCATTTTATCTTTGGGAATTTCAAGAGATATGTTTTTAAGGTTATGTTCCCTGGCTCCTTTAACAATAATATTTTTATTCATAATTAGCAGCTTCCGGATCCTTCATACTTATCCATGCAATCTGCTCATATTTCGGTTCCCAAAAAAATATCATATTTTTCATGCGCTCCCTGATTTTAAATTTGGTATTATAAAACTGAATGGTCACACCATCAGTTACATAATTGTGCACCCTGATTTTAGGTTTTGAAAATTTCAACTTTTTCTTTAATGTTTCTAAATGTTCTCTCAAAGATTCCTTGATTTTATCCTGCTCCTTCTTTTGGTTCAGGATAGCAATGACTTTAGGGTTTTTGAGCACCTCTTTGGATTTTAAATTAATCTGGCTCAATGTTTTGTCAATCTTATCCAGCAGCTCCTCTTTCTTTTTCAATTCTTTTTCCACTTCGTCGTATTCTTTTTCGATCAGGTAATTTTCTCCTACATGCACTGTAAAGTTCGTAGCACCTTCTGAGCCAAGCTGTTTTACCTCAATTTCGGAAAAAGCCTGCACATATCCACCGGCAATCAAGCCTTTGGATTCAGTGGCCACAAGCTTGCTTCCGGATAATAAATTACAGTTAAAGGCATATTTTTTAATAATAATACTGCCCATTGACTCTACTTTGGCATTTTCCATATAACCGCAAATAAAATCTTTGTTACAGGAAAACATGTTATTCGCCTTGCCCTTTATACCGCCTGATATAACAATCTGCCCCTTTGCCTTAAGTGTGGCGTCTTCACAGATTCCATTGACAAAGATATCCCTTTCAGCCTCGACAGTAAATCCGGAAAAAACATCTCCTCTGATTTCCACAGTACCGTTAAAACGAATATTACCTGTATTATAGTCCACATTATTAACTGTATACACAGGAAAAACACCCAAATTATTGTTCCTGAAGACCACATGCCCATCAATGGATGCATAAAATTTACGTCCGTTATTATCGGAGTAAACACCTTCCAGGATTTTTAAGTCTATATCCTTCCCCTCTTTGGGGGGAATTTCAGCATTCCTTACGGTTACACCTGGAACCCCTTTTGTAGCAGGCTTTTTAGTAATAAGGAGGTCATCCTTATTAACATTTATTATTTTGCTTACTTCCCTGAAATCCACTTTACCTTTATGATCTACTGCCGGCTGACTCTCCGGCTCTTTAAAATGCTTGATAATCTCTGCATTTCTCCCATCGATAGGTTTGATTCCTTTTGCAATAACGACATTTTCAAGAATATTGCCGTGATATACAAAGCTCAGGCATTCTTTTATTCGTTCTTCATCCACATTATTAACGATGTTCTGCTCTCCAAGTTCTTCGGAAACATCACTGTAAGTAATCATTTGTCCTTCATTGATGGAGGGATATACTGATAATCTGGCATAGAAATCATCATCTTCCAGTACTATTTTAAATGAGCCATCCAGGTTTTCATCAGTACGGATTTCTGCTTGTAAAACACCATCCTCCGAAGAACTAAGGACATATTCACTACGTTGAAGCTTATAAATCTTTTCCAGAACAGCTGCAAAATGCTCTTTACTTTTACATGAAGGAAATCTAATTATTTGCATAATATATCGGTATCCTTATACTGAATCTTGTATATTCATTTTCTTTTGAGTCCACGCTGATTAATCCTCCGTGATTCTCCACAATCTCTTTTACGACAGCAAGCCCCAGACCTGTCCCTTTTAGCTTGCCGGAAGTAAAAAAAGGATCAAAGATATGCTCCAAATTTTCAGCCTTTATACCTTTACCGTTATCTTCTATATCCACTATAAATTCGTCTTTTTTCTTAATAACATTAATGTTAATAGCACCTTTTTCCCCAAGTGCCTCTATGGAATTATTAAGTAAATTAAAAAAAACGCGAAATAATTTTTCTCTATCTGCCCTTATTTTGAAATTTTCATATTCGTTCACGTTAACCGTTATATCAGAATTCCTTGTCATTATTCTCAGATGTTTCAGTACATCCTGCATAAAATCAGAAAAATCAAAAGACGTCATATTTAAAACAATTTTATTCCTTGAAAAATCAAGAATATCAAGTGTAAGACCATGTATAAACTTCAGCTCTGTATACACCGCTTCCACATATTCCTTAAGATCACGGCTGCCTTTTAATTCTATTTCCATAAGCTCAACATAGCTTTGGACAATATTAAGAAGATTCTTGATATCGTGGGCGATTGCACTGGTAAAACGTCCCAGCAGCCTCAAATGCTCATCTTTTTTTCTGGATTCATAAAGATTTGATCTTTCAATAGCAAGGGCACACTGCGATGCTATATATTTGGCTATTTTCACATCATCATCATCAAAAAAATCATCGTTTTTATCCGTAAGGTTCAAAACACCGATAATATTTTCCTTTACCTTCAGAGGAACAGACATATAAGAGGACGTTTCGTAACCAAGCTCTTTATTTACAACAGGAGACTTGTTTATCACATACTCTTTTCCCGTCATGGCAACTTCCCCGCTAATTCCCCGTCCAAGAGGCACTGTTACTCCGGCAGGGTCAATATTCAAGCCTGCTGATGCAATTATCTTAAGATTTTCGCTATCTTTAACCATCACCGATACTCTTTGTACCTCAAGGTACTTTTTAGCAAGATTAATGATAGAGTCCAGCAGCTCGTCCATGATCGTTGAGGAATTCATCACTTCCGAAATTTTAACCAAAATATCAAGCAAGTCTTTTTTCAATGAAATACCTTCAGAATATTATATTTCATATCTCTTTGGGCAGGAATAAACCCTGCCTCCCTGATATTATGTAAGATGGATTCCACACTCATGGAAAAGGTTGCACCACATGCTGCTACTACATTCTCTTCTATCATTAGACTTCCAAAATCATTGCCACCAAAAAAAAGACCGGTCTGCCCTATTTTTTCCCCCTGAGTAACCCAGGAAACCTGTATATTTTTTACATTATCCAGAAATAGCCTGCTCATTGCAAGAATTCTTAAGTATTCCACGGCAGTTGAATGTTTTTCATCCAATTCTGTATTATCCGGCTGTAATGGCCAGGGGATAAAAGCGGTAAAACCGCCTGTCTCATCCTGCAGATTTCTGATTTTTAGTAGATGCTCAAGAATTTGGTCTATACTGTCACTTTTCTTAAACATCATGGTTGCTGAAGTCTTCAGCCCCATTTTATGTGCAGTCCGCATAATATCTATCCAGCATTCAGCACTTATTTTATTAGGGCTTACTTTGAATCTCTCCGAGTCGACGAGCAACTCAGCTCCGCCTCCAGGCATGGAATCCAAGCCGGCACTCCTCAATCTCCTGAACACTTCTTCTATTGAAACTCCGCTCACTCTGGAAATATGGTGTATTTCAGGCGGTGAAAATCCATGTATCCAGATTTCAGAATGGCTCTTAATGGAAGACAACAAATCCTCATAGTAATCTATAGACAGATCGGGGTGAAGCCCTCCCTGCAGCAAAATCTGGGTACCACCAAGAAAAAGAGTTTCATCAATTTTACGGAACAACGTTTCTTTATCAATAACATATGCACCATTAGCATTTTTATCCCTGTAAAAGGCGCAGAACTTACATTTACACTGGCATATATTGGTGTAGTTAATATTTCTGTCTATAACAAAAGTAACAATATCATCAGGATGGAGTCTTTTCTTCACCGAGTCAGCTGCTCTGCCCAGATTCAAAAGACTATTTTCATTATAAAATTGTTTAGCTTCTTCAAGGGTTAATCGCTCCAAACAGTCCTCCGGAAAACAGTATAAGGATATTATAGCTTTTTTTCAGTGTAATTAAAGTAAAAATTTAATTTAACGGCTCAAAAGGTGCCACTGGCATTGCCTCATTTCTTTAATGTGAGTATTTTTTAATGTCAAAGCTTTGTTGCCAAACAGCGTCAGAGATTTCTCCCCGCGCACTTAACGCTTTAAGTGCACGGTCGAAATGTTCCGTATTGGTATTTGTCACTTCGACCGAAGTGGAGAGGTCTCTTTTCCAAACAGTATCTGAGATTTCTCCACTCCACTTCGGTCCGGTCGAAATGACAGAATATATCGCCACTATTGAGAGCTTTGCACAACTTCAGAAGGTCATCCCGTAGCATTCGCATGAAGGCGAATAAATTTACCGCAGGTAACCACTTGTTTCGGGATCTATGAATATCAA
>DDHP01000015.1:49207-60195 GCA_002338145.1 Deferribacteraceae bacterium UBA1873
CAAGACCCTGAACCAAGTTCAGGATGACAGTAAGGCTATTGTGCAAAGGTCTCACTATTGTAAGATTGTCACCCCTGCCCTGTTAAATGCTGCCAGAGGCAGCCCATCGAAGATGGATTTAACAGGGGCGATCGGAGTCGAGGGATCTCTATTCTGATATAACAAGTATGTCTGCGTTTCTAATTATTCAAAGCTCTTAATGAAAGTCACACTAAGTTTTTGCAAAAGAGTACTTTTTATGAATTTGGGATTGGGCCAGAATAGATGTTACGTTTTTCCCTTAATCTGATATACCATAGCCAGTATTTCTGCCACCGCTCTGTAAAGATTTTCCGGTATTTCCTCACCTATATCGCTGGCTGCAAACAGTGACCTGGCAAGCGGCGGATCCTCATGAATAAAAACCCCTTTCTCCCTGGCAAGTTCTTTAATGCGTAGGGCAATAAGCCTCTGACCTTTTGCCACAACTTTGGGAGCAGAATCTGTGCCGGCTTCATATTTAATCGCCACCGCATAATGTGTAGGATTGGTTACCACAACATCTGATTTCGGGACATCCTCCATCATCCGTTTGCGCGCCATATCCCTCTGCATACTTCTGATCCTCTGTTTTACCTGAGGATCCCCTTCCATCTGCTTAAACTCCTCTTTCACTTCCTGTTTTGTCATCTTAAGATCCTCTTCATGCTGCCACTTCTGATAAATAAAATCAGCTATAGCCATTAACAATATGACAATAGCAATTTTAAATGAAATCTCAAAAATCAGCTTTCCTAAAAATACCATATTGGAAAAAGGGTCAGCACTGGCCAGTGAAACTATTTTTGATATTTCCCCTTTAACAATGAAAAAGGCTATCGCACCCACCACAAAAATTTTTATCAAAGATTTAATCAGCTCAACCAAACTTCTTTTGGAAAATAAGTTGGAAAAACCTTTTATAGGGTCCAGACGGCTGAATTTAGGCTGCATAGCTTTAGGGGAAATAACAAAACCGAACTGAACAATGTTAGCAATGATTCCCACAGCCACCAAAAGCGCCATAAACGGTATAACAAGCCCGGCAAGATATTTCACGACTACAGTAAGTATATAGTAAGTACTGTTGGGGGTTATATCAAAATCAGTCATCTGGAAAAACTGTATAAAAACTTTTTCTATACCCTGCATAAAATAAGGCATGTAGTAGTAAAGAAAGAGAATAGCGGCAATAAAAGACAACGCAGTGGAAAGCTCCCGGCTTTTGGCAATATTGCCCTCTTCTACAGCTTTTTGTCTTCGCCGCGGGGTGGCCTGTTCAGTCTTTTCTCCATTTTCATCGGAAGGCATTTATGCACCCATAATGTGAAATAGTGTAAGCAGATTTCTGAAGTAATCCTGCATTACCAACTCAAAAACATTGTAAAAATACGACATACTCAGCATAATAACAGCCAACCCTGCAGCAATCTGCAGCGGAAAGCCCACAATAAGTATATTTATCTGTGGCACAAGTCTTGCAATTATCCCCATAACCGTGTGTGTAACAAAAAGAGTAACAAAGACAGGTGCTATTATTTTAAGCGCTATAAAAAACACTTTAGAAAAAATACTCACAACAAAAAAGAACGATTCGGCGGGAAATACAAAAGTACCAAGGGGCACCAGCTCAAAACATCTGGCAACAGCTTCCAAAAAGACCCTGTGACCTCCTATCGCCAGGAAAATCAGTATCATTACAATATTTTGGAACTGTGCTATAATAGATATCTGTGTGTTTGTCTGGGGGTCCAAAACATTGACAACACCAAACCCCATCTGAAACCCCATAATCTGTCCGCCAAACTGTACAGCTACAAACAAAAACTGCCCCAAAAGTCCCGTTGCCACACCTATAAGGAGCTCTTTAAGCATTATAATAACCAGAAGAACAGTATTAATATTCGCAAGATTTATATTAAAACTGTCGTGTGCATTAAAAATGACCAGAGAAACAATCATCGAAAGAAAAACTTTAAGTCTGGGATCAATGACACCGCTTCCAAAAAAAGGCGCAGTAAACATCAGCCCGGTAACTCTGAGGAAAACCAGTGAAAAAACCAACAATAAATTGGAATCCTGCAAAAAGTTGAACATTTACCTGCCTCTGAATGTGTGGTTATGAGTTAAAAAACCTTGTACAATATAGAGTTGTGCAAAGGTCTCAATCCATTATTCCAAAAAACGTTATCATATATTTACTCCGTATCCACCTGCTACCCTCATATACTGTATGCGCTCAAATTTTTTCCTGTTTTCAATATCTTTAACCATAAGCGATCTTATATCATCCAGACTGTTATATTTGTGCTTGTCCAGATACTGCTCTATACCCCTATTGATTTCCTTTAATACTTTTTCACCTTTTGTATACATGGCTGAAGCCACCTGAATTGTCTTGGCTCCTGATAAAAAGTGCTGAATTGCTACTTCTGCCGAATGTATACCTGTGGTAGCAGAAATATCCAGAGATACCTGGGAGGAAGTAATACCCACCCACCTGAGAACATTATATGTTTCGGATTCCGTGCTAAAAAAATCAACAGTCTTAAACTCATGTTTGTTAATGTCAATACCCAGACGGTAATATCTGTTAAACATAACAACAGCATCAGCACCAGCTTTCTCTATTGCAGCAACAATACCCGGAATATTTGTGAAATATTGGCTGATTTTTGCTGCAACAGGTATTTTAATCTCTTTTTTAACTTCACTGACAATTTTCGTATATTTCCGCTCGATTTCTGGAGATTTTTCACTTTTTTCAAAAGGCAGATATGCAATATTAAGCTCAAGAGCATCAGCGCCAGCCTGCTCAACCTCAGTAGCAAAATCAGTCCACCATTTCCCACCAAGGCAATTTACACTTGCTATAACAGGAATATCCACGGCAGTCTTTGCCTGCTCAATAAGTTTCAGATAGTTACTTGTCCCATACATGACAGAAGCATCTGCAATCGCATAGCCGTATGCTTCAGGGTGAAAATCATCCGAATAAATCATCTTTTCTCTTAATTCCTCTTCGAAAAGTGATTTTACGACAACTGCGGCAGCACCATTTTCAGCTAATCGCTTTATACCGTCCAAAGACTTGCTGAATGATGAAGCACCAGCGATAACAGGGTTTTCAAGCTTTAGGCCCATATAATTTACAGATAAATCAGCCATAACATCCTCCTGAATTCAACAACATTAACAAACTAATCTTTAAGGATAACATCTCTGGGTTTTGAAGTACCGTCACTGGGAGCAACAATACCTTCTTTTTCCATTATTTCAACAATTCTTGCTGCTCTGTTATACCCTATTCTTAAGTATCTTTGCACCATAGATATAGAAGCAGACCCCTTTTTTTTCACCAGGTCCAGGGCTTCATAATATTTTTCATCTTTTTCAGTATCATCTATATCACTATCAGCTGAATCGTCATTTTTTACAAGATCCATATTGTATTCCGGTTCGCCTATTTTCTTCAGGTATCCAACAATATTGTTTACTTCCTGCTCACTTACAAAACACCCATGAATACGTACCGGATCACTGTGTCCGGGTGGGACAAACAGGCTGTCTCCTTTGCCTAAAAGAAGCTCAGCACCGTTTTGATCAAGAATAGTCCTGGAATCGGTTTTGGAGGATACCCTGAAGGAAAGCCGGGCAGGCATATTTGCCTTGATTATACCTGTAATAACATTCACAGAAGGGCGCTGAGTGGCTAAAATCAGGTGTATACCCACAGCTCTGGCCATCTGAGCGATTCTGATTATGGACTGTTCAACCTCTTTTCCGGCAACAATCATTAGATCAGCAAACTCATCAACAATAACCACAAGGTAAGGCATTTTTTCCAATTCACTGTTTTTTGAAGCCATTTCATTATACGAGTCAATATTTCTGACCCTGTTTTCGGCAAGAAGGCTGTACCTACTCTCCATTTCCTCAACAACATTCTTGAGGACATTGGCTGCTTTTCTGGGATCCGTCACCACAGGTGCAGCTAAATGCGGGATATCTTCGTACACACTAAGCTCAACCATTTTAGGATCCACCAGTACAAATTTCACATTTTCAGGAGATGATTTGTAAATTATGGAACAGATTATTGTATTAACAGAAACCGATTTCCCACTGCCGGTTGTTCCTGCAATAAGCAAATGAGGCATTTTTGCAAGATCTGTGATATAGGGTCTGCCGGCAATATCTTTACCCAAAATAACAGTCAATTGCGATTTTTCACGTATAAAATCTTTTGTATTAATAAGCTCTCTAAGAGAAACAGCTGCACGTTTTCGATTGGGCAACTCAATCCCCACAACAGATTTTCCCGGGATAGGTGCAATAATTCTGACACTTACCGCACTCATTGCCAGTGCCAAGTCATTGTCGAGATTGGATATTTTGTTGACTTTCACGCCGTCAGCCGGCTCAAACTCATAAAGTGTCACAACAGGTCCGGGCTTAATCTCCCGGATGCGTCCTTGTACGCCGAAATTCTTCAATTTTTCCTCAAGGATTTTACCTTTGGACTTAAGCTCGCTATCGGATTCGTAGATATTTACCTGCTCAACCTCTTCCAGTAAACTCAAAGGGATACTGTATCTGGCTCTTTTAACATTTTCCGGCTCATATTTCTCCGCAATATTCACTTCATCCTTTTTTTTATAAGACTCCGGCTCTTTATTTGCAAAATTATCTTTTTCACTTTTCTGGGGATTTTTGGTTTTCTTTTTAATCCTTACTTTGGTTTTTTCTTTATTATTTTTACTTTTAAGGTTAAACGTAAATTTAGGCACCATACTTTGCAGTCTAGCACCAGAGAAATTGAAACGAACCAAAAGATACACCGATGAAGCTACTAAAAATAAAGAAAGTATAATCCCACCGACATCACCTATAAGCGACGCAAGAAAATCCCTTGACAGCAAGCCGATAACACCACCACCGTATTTCAACTTGAAATAAAAATCATCCACACCGGTAAACCCTGTAAACAGACTCAAACCTATAAGAATAATAAGTAAAAGCAGCAAATCCGTGTAAAACCTGTTTTTCAGGAATTTTTCCTTTTTAATCATATACAAATCATAAGCAATATATCCACTCATAAGAGGAATCAAAAGCGAGACCCATCCAAAAATACTTCCAAGAATATCGGCTGTATAAGCTCCCAGTTTACCGAAAAAATTATGTACTTCTGTCTTATAATCGGTAAAAACAATATTCGAGTAAGAGGGGTCTGAAGATGAATATGAATATACAGACAATGTTAAAAATATTGTCATAAAAATCGCTAAAAGAAGCAGAATATCGTAAATTTTTCTGTTGTTTTCTACAGCCATATTATTGTTATTATCCCTATAGTAAGACAGTATACAGCAAAATAGGTCAATTTTGCGTTCCTGACAAGCTTCATCATAATAAAAATTGCCAGCAAACCGCTGATAAAGGCACTTAGCATTGCAATAAGATAAGGGGTAACCAGCGTATTCTCCAATGTGCCAATATATTTCGCCTGCAGCAGCGTTGCCCCGAATACTGCGGGCAGAGCCATAATAAAAGAAAACTCTGCAGCCTCTTTTCTGCTTATATTCAAAAGTACTGCTATGGCTATGGTGGAACCGGAACGGGAGATTCCGGGAATAACGGCAAAACCCTGAACAATCCCCAGAACAAATGATTTGTTGTAGGTAACCGAACCGGAAGACTTCATTTTATCCGATAAAGCCAGTAATATTGATGTCAGTATCAGCGCATAACCAACATATACGGTGGAAGAAAACAGTATATCGGCAATTTTTTCAAAATAAAGTCCTATTAAAGCCGTCGGAACAGAAGCAATAACAATTCCCCAGAGCATATTTTTGTTTTCATAATAAATTATTCTGTACCTGGGAAATATAGCCCCAAGTAATGACTTGAATAAAAGCAATATCTTCTTTCTGAAATAAATAAGGACAGCGCAGAATGTAGCAAAATGCACAGATATATCAAACAATAGCCCAGGCTGCTGAAAATCCTCAATCAGCGATCGGGCAATCACAAGATGGCCGGAGCTGCTGACTGGCAAAAACTCCGTCAGTCCCTGAATAATACCAAGTATGAGGTATTCCATTTTATCCATACCAGCCCCTATTCAATAAAAATTTTTATAACAGGTCTTCTGTCCATTTCTTTCTTAAAAAACGTCTTAACGAGCTTCCAGCTCATTTCAAGCAATTTATCTTTATCATCTTTTATAACATCATTCAACAAAATAAGGTTTTCCCGTAAAAACTTGCTTAATCTAAAGTAGATGTAGTCACTGAGAATAAAACCCACTGTTTCAATTTCATGATTTTTCTCTGTTGTGGATATCCTCACAATAACCACTCCATCCCGTGCCATATGCTTACGCTCTTTCAGCTGAACGTTATCAAGAAAAAAACCACCCCTTGTATCGATATATTGATATTCCGAATTAATCTCCTTAATTACAGGCTTTTTTGTACTGCCATCAAAAACCGCTTTTTCGCCAGTCACTGCAAAAATACCTTTGGAGTTAAGCTTCTCATCTTCAAGCATCCTACAAAATTCCTTCTGATGTCTGATTTCACCATGTATAGGAATTACATAGTCAGGCCTTAAAAGATTTAAAAATTCCTTAATATCTTCCCGTCCTGCATGCCCGGATGTATGTATCTTTGCCTCCTCCATATCCACTACATTTCCACCGTGCAAAGCAACCTGATTCATCATAGCATTGAGATTTTTCTCATTACCCGGAATTACCCTGGAGGAGATAACAACAGTATCCCCCTCTTTTATTCTTAGCTTCTTCCTTTCTTTCGAAACTATTTTAAACAGGCTGCTCCCCGATTCACCCTGGCATCCTGAAACGATGTAGCAAACTTCATTATCAGGCAAATCCTTTGCATCAGATATTTTTACCACTGTATTTTCCGGAAAAGGTAAAAATCCGTTTTCATTAGCCACCAATGTGTTTTTCAGGACAGATCTACCCTCTAGGACCACTTTCCTACCGATTTGGAAACATACTTCCATAACCTGTCTAATCCTGTCGACATTGGATGCAAATGTCGTAAAAAAAATACGCCCTCTGGCTGCCAAAAAAACATCGAGTATATTGGATTTCAAAGCACTTTCTGACGCCGTTTCTCCCTTTTCAAATATATTGGTAGAATCCACCATAGCCAGATCAACACCATCGTTACCTATTTTTTCATAAGTTGACCAGTCAAACGGTGCACCACTAACCGGCGTATAATCAATTTTAAAATCAGATGCATGCAGGCAGGAAAAATTCTTGTTTTTCAGCAAAATACTGTACGTATCAGGTATTGAGTGGTTTACAGAATTATAGGTTAAGGAAAAATCATCTATCCGAAACATTTCTCCCGGAGTTACCTCATTCAAAACAGCCTTTATTTTATACTCTGACAATTTGAGTTTTAGCAGTTTCAATGTAAGAAATCCACCCCATACAGGAATATTAAAATTCTTCAGTAAATAAGGGACTCCTCCCACATGATCTTCATGAGCATGTGTCAAAAGCAACCCCTTTAGTTTGTTGCGTAGAGAATACAAATATGAAAAATCCGGAACTATATAATCGATACCGGGATAGGAATAATCAGCAAACATAACACCGCAGTCAACAATAAGAGCACTTTCATCCGACTCATACAAGTACATATTCATGCCGATAAAACCGGCACCGCCAAGAAAAGTAACAGAAAATGACATTAAAGTTTACCCGTCCGCAGGATTCCAACAGCAAGCCCCAACCCCAAAAAGGCGGCAATCAGGAAGCCAAATAAACCAATGAAAGGGATATCCCACAGTTTAGGTCCCACATCTGCCAGAATAAAGAGTGAAGAGGAAAGAACAATAGCAGCAATTATAATACTGAAGGACAATCTGTTGGCTGACCTGTCGACTTCTTTTGACATTGTATCAAGGTTTCTGTGTATAAAGTTAATACTTAAATCATCTTCTTTGAGTTTATCAATTAGAATCTTGTAATCCCCGGGAACTCTCTTTATTACATCAGAATAACCTGAATATACATCCCTGAGCTCTTTAAATACATGGTCAGGTCTGTACTTTTTTATAATAATTTTTCTTGCATAAGGCTCGGCAAAATCAAGAAAATTAAAATTAGGATTCAGCCTTCTTCCGGAAGATTCCAGAAAAGAAAATGTTTTAAATATTAGCAGATAATCAGTAGGAAAACTGAAGTAATATTTCCTTCCCATTTTTATTATATCATCCAGAACGTCAGCCACATTCACATCACCGATTTCTTTTCCATAAACCGGTAAAATAATGTCCATCAAATCCCTTTTTATTTTACGTAAATCAGCATCTCTGCTCACAAGACCGAAAGAAACCATTTCTTCAATCATACTTTCCACATCAAAATTAATAAGTCCCAGAAAAACAGCACTTAAATGCTCCAGAAGTTTATTATCCACCTTGCCGATAACACCGAAATCCAGAATAACCATTTTCCCTTCTTTGGTAACCAAAAAATTCCCCGGATGCGGATCTGCATGGAAAAAACCAAACTCAAAGACCTGCTTGAGATAAAAATCCACACCTGCTTCAGACAGTTTAATAAGATCCAGATTATTCTGCCTATGGGATTCTATATCATCTACAGGATTGCCTTCAATAAACTCCATTGTCAAAACATTGTGGTCTGTGCACTCCCAAAACACTTTGGGGATTCGTAAATTATCATTATCCGCGAAATATTCACCGAATTTCTCCATATATATGGCTTCAAGCATAAAATTTAGCTCTTTGTTTAACTGGTCGGCAAACTCTTCAGCAATTCTGAGTAAATTAATATTTTTTGCTTCATTATTATATTTTTCAGCAGCACCTGCCAGAAAAACAAGTATGTTCAGATCATTTTCTATTGTACGTTCAATTTCAGGGCGTTTTATCTTTACAGCTACTTTTGTGCCATCAAAAAGAACGGCTTGGTGAACTTGTGCGATAGAAGCAGCTGCTACAGGCTCTTTGGAGAATTCTTTGAATACACTACCGATTGGCCTCCCCAGGCTGTTTTCCACTTGTGCCACCACTTTTTCATAGGCAAAAGGTTTAACCTCATCCTGCAGTTTTTCAAGTTCTTTAGTAAATTTTTCGGGGAAAATATCAGCTCTGGTACTCAGGAATTGACCTACTTTAATAAAAGTAGGACCAAGGCTCTCCAGCAATTCTCTGAAACGTACTTCTTCCGGTAATTTTTCTATATTTTTAGATTTACCAAAAGTGATAATTTTTTTACCTAACCCCAAAACAGAAGAAAGATTAGTATCATCCAGGAAACGTCCAAAACCGTAATAAACAACCCGGGAAACTATTTCACGTACTCTTCCTAAATTTCTAAACGTTTTTTTTATTGTCCACATCTGTCTACCTTCTGTGTTTACTTGGAATATATAGGAAAAGTTATCATGTTTCCAGGCTTTAAACAACAGAACTTTACTTATTTGCAAGAATTATTTCCACAAAAGGTTTCTCTTTATTTTTAGTTTAAATTGGCTTATATAATCTCTCTTATGTCCGAAAATCAGCACGAACTTAAATACAGCAAAATATTCATATTCTGGTATCCACTGGCTCTCACATGGATAATGATGTCGTTAGAAGGACCATTTCTGGCTGCAGTTATAGCTCGCATGGGTGATGTGAAAATTAACCTCGCTGCATATGGTATTGCATACTCATTCGGACTTGTAGTGGAAGCACCTATAATCATGTTAATGAGTGCCTCCACCGCTCTCGTAAAAAACAATTTCAGTTACCGCAAATTAATGAACTTTACAGTTTATATAAACCTTTTTGTTACATTATTTATTTTGCTCATTGTAATGCCTCCTGTTTTTCATTTAATTGCATATAAGATACTCAGAATCCCTGCAGAAATTGCACAAATAACACATGTTGCCACGATTTTTCTTATTCCCTGGCCTGCAGCCATCGGATTCAGACGCTTTTATCAGGGAATTTTGATAAGTTCCGGCTTAACAAAAGTTGTTGCCTATACTACCGTTTTCCGCCTTACATTTATGATAATAACTGGACTGGTACTTTTTAACCTTACCAACCTAAAAGGCGCCTATGTCGGAACAATTTCACTTAGCACAGGGGTTATTGCCGAAGCAATGGCAGCATTCCTTCTTGCAAGAAAGCCCATTAAAGAGGTGAGAAAAAGTGAAATTGAAGAAAACAGTGACCTATCGTATATGGATATTACAAAATTTTACATCCCCTTGGCGCTCACACCTTTTATTGCCTTATCAGCACAACCCATTGTGACACTTTTTCTTGCTCAAAGTGTGCGGCCTGTGGACTCTCTGGCTGTAATGCCTGTTGTGCATTCGTTTACTTTTATATTCCGAAGCTTGGGGCTGTCCTACCAGGAAGTGGCAATCACTTTTTTAAATAAGAATGCTAAGGCCTACTATCATAGGATACGCAATTTTGCATTTATGATTGCAGCCGGCTCAACTGCAACTTTACTCTTTATAACTACAACCCCTTTGGCCGATTTGTGGTTCATACACCTTACCTCACTTACAAGGCAGCTGGCGGACTTTGCCAAAGCACCGGCGATGATAATGTCACTTCTGCCCGCTTTAACAGTATTCATATCCTTTGAAAGATCAGTACTTGTAAAAAATAAAATAACAACGCCCATTACCATAGCTACAGTGATTGAGGTGTTTATTATACTTGTTACACTTTTTACATTAATTAAGATATCATCCATCCCGGGCGCTGTTATCGCTGCTACATCTTTTGTGATTGCGAGGCTTTTTGCCAACGCTTATCTTTACAAGCCAATGAATAAATCCATACGTGCAATCACAACGTAACCCTGTGTTAAAGCATGGGCTAAGCAGAACAGATTATCATATAAAGGAAAATCCCTCCGCTACAGTTGGTAAGCATAATTA
>DDHP01000015.1:60464-63288 GCA_002338145.1 Deferribacteraceae bacterium UBA1873
TGTCATCTCTAACGTTATTCGGAAAAATTAGAGGGCGCCAGATATAGATATGTTGACTTCAAAACATATTTTATTGTATTATCGCTTGTGGAAAATTTTTCTTCGGATGAGCAGACAAATAAAAATGTGATACTTTTGGTTATTGCCATTTCGTCATTCCTCGCTCCATTTATGACATCATCAATCAATATATCACTACCATCCATAGAAAAAGACTTCCTGATCGATGCGGTAAAGTTAAACTGGATTTCTTCGGCATATGTACTTTCTGCCGCAGTTTTTCTCGTACCGGCAGGGAAATTAGCCGATATATACGGCAGGAAAAAATTTTTTCTAATCGGTAATCTGATATACACAATCGCCACAACACTTGCTGCAATTGCAACCTCTGCGAATATCTTAATACTTGCAAGAATCATTCAGGGTGTGGGCAGTGCTTTTGTGTTTAGCACCAATATTGCAATCATTACCTCTGTATTCCCTTTTTCTGAAAGGGGAAGAGTTTTGGGAATAAATGTTTCAGCAGTCTATATTGGTCTTACAATAGGGCCTTTTTTGGGTGGCGTTTTGACAGGACACTTAGGCTGGAGAAGTATATTTTTCTTTCAGATACCTTTTTGCCTGGCTATTTTGCTTTTGGGGAAATCGAAAATAGCTCTGGAGTGGGCGGAAGCTAAAAGTGAAAAATTTGATTTTATGGGCTCAATACTTTATATACTTTTTCTACTTTTTTTCCTTTACGGGCTTTCAAAGGTACCAACAAAAAATTTTATAATTCTAATTGCACTGTCTGCACTGTTGTTTATCGCTTTTTTTAAAGTGGAATCAAAGAGTAAATCTCCGATTGTCACATTTGGACTGTTTAGAAACAATATGACTTTTGCATTTTCATGCCTTGCAGCTTTTATTAACTACACCTCTACATTTGCCGTCAGCTTTTTGCTCAGTCTTTTCTTACAATACATCAAAGATCTGTCACCTCAGCAGGCGGGCTTAATTTTACTTGCTCAACCAATTATAATGGCTATTTTTTCCCCATTAGCCGGCAAACTCTCTGACAAAATTGAGCCAAGAGTCATAGCTTCTCTCGGAATGGCATTGATCTCTGCAAGCCTTTTTGCACTTTCCCGCTTAGGCACCAATACCGGAATGGTTTTTATAATTTTTTCACTTACAATTCTTGGGTTTGGATTCGCACTTTTTTCATCTCCAAACGCAAACGCCATTATGAGCTCTGTTGACAAAAAGTTTTATGGTCTTGCTTCAGCCTTCTTAGGGACGATGAGACTCACAGGTCAGATGGTTAGTATGGCGGTCGCCATTGTTTTTTTTACCTTGATAATCGGCAAAGTAAGAATTTCCCCTGAGCATTATGGCAATTTTATATCAGCTCTTAAATATTTATTTTTAACTTTTGGGACAATAAGTTTTGTAGGTATTTTTGCCTCAATGTTTAGAAGCAAAATAAGATAAATATAAAATACCTTTGGGATAATAGATTTTTTGCCTAAAATAGATGGAGTCGGGAGATCTCCACTGTTATTTGACAAAATGTACACCCCTCTAATTTAGTAGGATATTGAAGTTTCCTATGTGCTCGGTTATAGCAAACAAATCCGGAATCCTTGATTTTTCATAGTCACGCTATACTTTAAAAAATAGAAGGAGGTGTAAAGTGGGCACAAACAAAACTGTTCTGCTTACAGGTGCAACAGATGGAATAGGGCTCCAAACAGCCAAAGAATTATCGAAGAAACATTATGACCTTATAATACACGGAAGAAATGCTGAAAAAGTCAATACTCTTATTCGGGAATTAAAAAGGAATACCGATGAAAACCATATTTATGGCGTTGTTGCTGATTTTTCGAATCTGACAGAAGTTAGCGATATGGCTGACGACATTAACAAGCGACATAAAAAGATTGATATTTTGATAAATAATGCTGGCACATACTCCTCAGACTTTAAAACCACTAAAGACGGTTTTGAAATTACTTATCAGGTAAACCATTTAGCACCTGTCCTGCTTACACTGAAACTATTGGATAAAGTCAAGCGATCAGACAGAAAACGCATTGTCAATGTAGTATCCATGGCACATGCTTCAGATATTAATCTGGAAAAAATCAAAAATGGCGGAAAACATTCAGGTTACGAAGCCTATTCAATTTCTAAATTATGCAGTATCCTTTTTACAAAAAAGCTTGCTGCCATTAACCGCTCTGACGGGGTAACGGTCAATTGTCTCCACCCGGGTGTAATAAACACAAAGATACTTAAAAAAGGCTGGGGAGCGTTCGGAGCCGACGTAAAAAAAGGTGCTGATAACATACTTTACGTTGCGGAATCTGACGACATTAAAAATGTTTCAGGTGCATATTTTATGGATAAAAAAGCCATTGCCCCTGCCCAAATAGCATTCAATGAAGAAATTCAGGATGAACTTTGGAAAATAAACCTGGTCCAGTTAAAAAACTTTCTGTAAAAGGTGAAAGACAGCTTTGAATAAGTAGCCAACCTACCCTCCTATCAAAGAGTTAGGAGGGGCTGGGGGTAGTAAAATTTATAAGAAGTCAATTATTCAAAGCTCTCGAAAAGTAACTGGAAACAAAAGATTACTGGTAAGCAGAAACATATATATATTTGAATAGAGATTCCTCGGTTCCACTTCGTTCCACTCGCCCTGATAAGAAACTGTCATTTCGACCGTAACCGAGCACATAAATGCTTATGTGCTCGGTGGAGCGGAGAAATCTCAGACGCTGTTTGGAAAAGAGACCTCTCGACTCAGCTCGGAATGACAATTACTATTCGTGTCATC
>DDHP01000066.1 GCA_002338145.1 Deferribacteraceae bacterium UBA1873
CTGCGGTGCCCGGACTTTCCTCCGAGCACATAATTTATGTGCTCGGCGGTCATCCGACCTTCTCTTCTGCTTTGTAATTACAAATATATGCCAAAAAGCACTCTTTGCAAACTGGTTTTTTTCTGCAGAAGGTTTTTGCATGCTCCACAATCAATCCGTGATATTCAGCATATAAATGCACATCTGCAGGCAGTGCATTTTCAAAAATTTGCTGTAATTTATCATAACTACTTTCTTTTGAAATACCCAAGCGACTTACAATTCGTTTCGTATAAGCATCTATGACAAATACAGGGTGATAACCACAATATAGTAAAATAGAATCAGCGGTCTCCTTGCCTATACCCTTGATATTTAATAGCTTATCTCTTAGATTAGAGGTATCCATCGTTTTTAGCAATTCTAAATTTCCTTGCAATTCTTCCTTTATAAATCGGCAAATATTTATAAGAGTAGAATACTTTTGATTATAAAATCCGGCTGGTTTTATCAATTGTTTCACAAAATCCTCTCTTTCATCAAGTATTTTAGCATAATCCAGCATCAGGTTATCTTTAAGATTATTTAATGCTTTTTCAACATTCCGCCAGTTTGTATTCTGGGTGAGTACAGCTCCCACAATAATTTCAAAAACACCCTCTGCAGGCCACCAATTTGTTTTGCCATAATAACGTTCCAATTTTGTATACAATTTATAAATTGTCAATTGCAACTGCACACTCTCCATGGTATAAATCCAATATGGAACTATCACAAATAGAAGCCGAAATCAACAAAATGAAAGCCGATACACTTTCAATGTACGGTAGAAAAATTGAATATACTACCAAGCTGATAGACAAAAAGGAAAAAATACTAAAACGTAAGGAATTATTACTTAAGAACATCGAATACAAGTACAAAAAAGTATCCAGGCGGAAAACAAAAAAGATGCTTAACAAACTTGAAGAAAAGCTGAAAGCCGATTGTGATAATCTTAAAAAAGAAATTGCAGAAGCTATCAGGCTAAAAGAAAAATTTATGACAGAATATAAAGAACAAAGGGAAGCTTTAGGGCTTTATGACCATACTTTTATCGATAAATATTACAAAAAATAAATATATTGTAACCGTTCTTAGATATTAAAGTTTTGCGACAATTTTCCGATTCCAAAAAGAAAAGGGAGATTATCATGGAAATAAAACTTTATCCTACAATTCAGATTGATAAGATCACAGAAAACACGTCAGTAAACAGTCCGCCAAGAAAAAATTTCCGTTTTAAAGGAAAAATTATCCATGTCCGCCACTCCGGCGAAAAAGAACCAGGCAAATACATAATAACAGTGACAACAAACAATCACGATTTAAACATATCCGATCTTTTGAACAGAGGCATTATCGTAACTTCAGAATAAAAAAGCCGGCGTCCAGCCGGCAGATGACGATCCATCTAACAACGCGGTTGTTTCGCTATTGCTACTGAAATTATAGCATATTGTATGCCAGATTTACAAGTTTTCTCTAATAACTAACATACCAGCAAATATAATAATTGATCCTACAAGACGCTTAACAGAAAACGTTTCTTTAAGAAAAATTATCCCAAGTAAAAAGCCGAAAAGGACATTCACCTGTCTAATGGCTGTGGCATAGGACACCTGTATTAATGCAAGCCCAACTCTGTAAATGGTAAAAGACATAAATAACACTAAACTACCGGATAACAAAAGTAAGAAATTTGATTTAAAATGGCTAATATGGTTGGAATATTTTTTTACAGAATACAAATACATAAAAAAGGTCATAAACATTGTCAACAAGTAAATGTATAAAATAAAATTGTCTGTGCCAACACCCACCTTATCGATGACAGCTCCAATAGAATAAAAGAAAGCGGATAAAAGAGCATAGACTACACCGGCATCAAGTTTTCCCACAGAATTTTTTGAACTATGCATAATAAAAACACCCAATATCGTCATTAAAATTCCCAATAGCCCAAAAAATGTTATTTTTTCACCCAAAAACAGTACTGCCCACAAAGTCACCCAAATAGGCGATGATGTGGTAATCGGATAAACCAATGTTGCATCCGAATATCTGTAACTTGTTGATAAAAATAAATGATAGCCTGTAAAAAACAGCGCAGAAAGAAAAGCAAAAATCAAAGCATTAACATCAAAATATAGTTTATCAGGGAAAAAAATAATGAATGCAAAGCTCATAAGGCAAAAGTTGAGGAAATGCATTTGGTAATTAAACAAATACTTATTATTGGATTTTTTAAGTATAATATTCCAAAGGGAGTGCATAAAAGCACTAAAGACTATCAATAACAAACCGGTCATAGATATTACTGATATATTTATTTTTCTAGCAAATCAAGCTTTATTATCAAATAAGTTTTTAATTAAAAATGCAGGGATATACAAAAGCATAATCCAAAGCGCTTGAGTCGTTTTCCTAATATAAAAGTCTTCATAACAAGAGGTTATGCACTATTTGCTAAAAAACACTTTTCAAAAACAATATTTTTTGTATATTGTATACAATAAATATATTGACATTCCCTATAAACAGTGGTAAAAATAAACAGTGGTTTAAATTATGGCAACAATAAATAAAGGAGGTATATATGTCTACGTTAAAAGAAGTACTCGCCAAAAAAATTGACGAGCACAGGCCCAGAACAACAAAGCTACTAAAAGAACATGGTGATGTGAAAATCAGTGATGTTACAATTTCTCAGGCAATAGGTGGGATGAGGGGTGTTAAATGTCTCGTAACTGATATTTCATATCTTGATCCTTATGAAGGGATTAGATTCAGAGGCTATACTATCCCTGAAGTTATGGAAAAGCTCCCAAAGCCTGAAGGTAAGGACTATCCTTATGTAGAAGGTTTCTTTTATCTGCTTTTAACAGGTGATATCCCAACAAAAGCCCAGGCGGAAGAAGTTGTTGAAGAATTCAAAAAAAGATCGCAGATCCCTCAATACGTAATAGACATTCTCAGGACTATGCCCAGGGATACTCACCCAATGACAATGTTTTCCCAGGCTATTCTTTCAATGCAGAGAGAATCGGTTTTTGCCAAAAATTATAGAGAAGGCAAATACAATAAATTCACTTGCTGGGAAGATATGTATGAAGATGCCATGAATCTGATGGCTAAACTTCCTCGTATTGGTGCTTACATTTACAGAATGAAATATAAAGGTGACACACCAATTGAGCCTGATTACAACTTGGATATGGGTACTAATTTTGCTCATATGATGGGAATAGAGCCTCCTTACGATGAAGTTGCCAGAATGTATTTCATTTTGCACTCCGACCACGAAAGTGGAAACGTATCTGCTCACACCACCCACTTGGTGGCTTCAGCTCTTTCTGATGCATACTATTCACTATCCGCCGGTATCAACGGGCTTGCCGGACCTCTGCATGGACTGGCAAATCAGGAAGTTCTCAGGTGGATTCAAGATTTTATGGATCAGCTCGGTGGTGAAGTACCAACAAAAGAACAATTACAGAAGGCCGTTTGGGACACACTGAATAAGGGGCAGGTAATACCCGGATATGGACATGCTGTTTTGCGTAAGACAGACCCAAGGTATATGTCCCAAAGGGAATATTGTCTAAAGCATCTGCCTGATTATCCTCTTTTTAAAATGGTTAGTATGCTCTATGAAGTG
>DDHP01000027.1 GCA_002338145.1 Deferribacteraceae bacterium UBA1873
GTTCTGACCCCTTTTACTATGGAATCAGCAAGGCGGCTTTTTTCCATGTCCTGGGACAAATCCCTTTGCAAAAGAGATGCAAATAACTCAATACTGCCTAAGGGATTTCTTATTTCATGGGCGATATTGGCAGCCATTTCCCCCATGAGTTTTAGTTTCTCGTTTCTGTGCTGCTCTTTTTCAAGTTTTTTTATTTCCGTTACATCATCAATGACAAATATAGATCCTTCATACTTGTCTGAATGAAAATTGCCTCTGCTGACTCTGAAGTGACTGTAATCATAACTTATTTCGCTGGCGTTTTCACTGCTAACATTAAAAACGTAATTATTAAAAAATTCATAGCCGTAATCTGCTTCAAGTTTTTCAGCCATTTTGTTTTTCATTAAAATATTAAAATTGCTGTCGGTGGCTACCATGGCACTGGTGGTGTTCATAATGATAGCTTGGGTCAGAGACGACATCTCTTCCAGCTGTTTATTTTTTTCTTCCACTTCCTGCCGCAGTTTAACTGCTTCAGCCTGCAAATGGTTGTATGATTCCTGTAGTTTTTCGGTAGCCTGATTGAAAGTTTTGAATGCTTCGTTTAAAAGCTCAACATCTACCTGTTTTTCAGGTTCTCTTTCCAATTTGCATCCTCCAATTGGTCTGCAGCCATTCTCGCGTAAAAGTTATCCGGATATTCTTCCACAATTTGCTGTAAAAGCTCTCTGGCTTTCCGGATATTGTTGTTGTCTGTATTGATTTTTGCCAGTAAATACATTGCTTTGGGTTTGTTATCAATATTTTCAAATGACATATATTTGTTTAATGATTCTTCTGCTTTACTATAATTATTATTATTGTAGAAAAGTTCACCTGCATCAAGAAAAAATTCAGCTATATTTTCAAGATTGTTTTTGCTGATATTTCTCGTATCATTGTACAAACTGTTTACCAGAATGGTATACTGATTTCCTTCTACTGCATTTACCACGTTGTAGCTGGCTTGTAGACTTTTTTTTGTACTTTTTGTATACTTCTTTGCGTAATCGTAAGCACTTAAAGGATTTCTCTCTGCTAATTCCTTAATAAAAAAATCGAATCTGTTACTTTCAAGTTCGTTTACGTCAAAATTATTCACCTCTTTGTTTAAAAGAATTTTCATCATTTTTACTTCCGGGGTCTGGGTGGTTATTTTGTTTAACATTTTGGCACTCTTATCGTTTTCTTCAAGTTTATAAAGTGCATAGGCAACATAGCTATAAATGGAGTCTTTGGCAGGGGAGGTTTCCCACTGATCAATTTTTTGGCTGTTGGTGCTATACATACTTAAAATGTTGATATAATTTTCTTTATTCATCATTTCGGACATAACATCCAACAGTGCGCTTTTGAAGTGTTCTGTAATTTTTGCTTTGTTATCGCCATTTTCTACATAGTTATAGTATGCCTTTGCGTTCATTATTACTTCCTGTGAATTTCCTGCGCTACTCAGCTCATCTATTAATTTGTAATATGCTTTGTCGAGAAGGTTAAACCATTTTTCTTTTTCGTAGAGTTTTTTATTATTGCCGATATAACTTTCAGCTTTTTTTATTGTTTCTCTCGCATCTCCATTTTCAAATAGTTGCTCTGCTCTTTTTATTTCAATATTTTCAAGCAACTTTTGAGCGTTATCGTAATATTTTGTTTCCGGGAATGATTGAAGTAAACTTTTGATAGTTTTTTCAGATTGATTGAGCATATTCTCATTAAAATAATTTTCAGCACGCTTTAAGTATATTTGCTGTTCTATATCGTAAACATTATTCAGAAAAGGTGAATCAAAAAAAGTTTGCTCAAAGTTTCTTATAGTTTGCAAAGCTTCATCGTAGCGTGTTTCTCTAAAAAAGGATTTGATTATTAGATAATAAGCTTCAGCTTTCAGATACAAATCCTGATTTGTATTAAGGGCATTATTCAGAAAGCTTTGCCAGTATTCTGTTGTGTTATCATCAAGGTGAAGTTTGACATACCTGATAGCTGATTTGATACCGCCTAATTTGTCAGGATATCTTTGTTTACACAGAAGATAAAGTTCATTTGCAATATTTGTATTACCGAGCTTTTCCTGAAGAAAAGCTGCGCTATACATAGCTGAATCGGCAAGTTTATGTTGTGGGTGAAGATTGAATATTTTGTTGTATATTTCTATAGCGCTTTCAATTTTATCTTTATGTTCAAGAGTTTGTGCAAGAGAATGTAAAATTTGCGGGTCAATCACTGAGTAATCTTTAATATTGTCCATTAATCTTTGAAAGTAAATGTATGCTTTGTCATAATTTTTTTGTTGTTCGTATAATGAGCCTATTTTTCCCAAAATAGTTACATCTTCATCCCCAGATTTATTCAGATATTCTTCATAAGTTTCGATAGCTTTATCAGTTTGCCCTATTTTTTTATAAATTTCACCCATTCTATCCAAAGCATCAAGCCCTAAATTACTATCTGGTAATAAAGTATATATGCTTCTGTAAGAATATAAGGCTTCGTCGTATAAACCGGCTTTTTCCTTACTTATTGCCGCATTCCAAAGGGCATCCGGGTATTGGTAGCTTTCTGTAAATTTTCTTGCATAATCTTCAAAAATAGAAGAGGCTTGCAGGTAATGTTTAGGGTTGATTTTCCCCATTTCCATATAAATTTCGCCAAGAAGAAAATACGCTTCCTGTCCGTAAATATCATTTTTATGTTCAGATATAAAGCTGTTGATTTCTGTGATAGCTTTGGAATATTGCTGTTTATCTGCCAGATTTCTAAGCGCCATCAGTTTATTTTCAGCTTCAGGGTCTTTCTCTATTTTGTCTGAGTTTTTAATAAAAGGACCTTCAATTTGGCTGCTTATACTAAGGTTCTTAACTTTTTGAGATTTTACAATAATAACGTTAATTCCGCTATCAAGTGTAACATAGGAGGAGGTATCTTTTGTTGTTTTTATTATAATTCTGGTTTTTTCGGCAAAAATATCTGAAATAAACTCATTTGAAAAATCATTGCTCAGATTAACCGAAATAGGCTTGTTAAAAAAAATTTCTATAGTGTTATCTGAAATATTGTGGGATTTGTAATATTTGGCAGGGGTGTCAATGTGAAGTTCAGCACTTATATCATTCGTTTTTAACATTATATTGGATGCATTTGCTGCAGATATTGCGAATATAAATATTGTATACACTAATAATATTCTTTTCATAGAGTAATTTTTGCAAATATCGCTGATTTTTACAATACAAATTTACAATTTAGCGTTTATAAATTTGTAAAAGTAAAAGTGTCAGAGAATAGTTCTTCGGAATGTCCGGTGGATTTGATACTTGATTATTGTGGTAATTAGTGCTAAAAATCACATGCCAAAAGCAGCTTTAGCCATTTAAACAAGGAGCAACCAATGGAATATAAAGAAACACTTAACCTTCCCAAAACATCTTTTCCAATGAAAGCCAGTCTTGCTGCGAAAGAGCCTCAAAGATTGAAAGACTGGGAGGAAAAAGTACTTTACAAAAGGATACTTTCCAAAAGGGATAAATCCAAATCATATGTATTACATGATGGCCCCCCGTATGCAAACGGTCATTTACATATGGGGCACGCTCTTAACAAGATTCTGAAAGACTTTGTTGTCAGAATTAAACTTTCTCAGGGATATTATTCCCCATATGTCCCCGGTTGGGACTGTCATGGGTTACCTATTGAACATCAGGTTGATAAAAAACTTGGCTCAAAAAAGAAAAATATGAGCGTTTCAGATATTAGAAAAGAATGCAGGAAGTATGCCGAAAGGTTTATCGATATACAGAGAGATGAATTTAAGCGTCTGGGCGTTATCGGAGATTGGGAAAACCCTTATATTACCATGGATTATGAATACGAAGCGGTAACTCTCAATGAATTGTACAGATTTTTCAACAACGGTGGTGTGTACAAAGGGCTGAAGCCGGTTCACTGGTGTACAAGCTGTGTTACTGCATTGGCTGAAGCGGAAATTGAATATGCAGAACATACATCGGAATCTATTTTCGTTAAATTTCCAATGGATGAAAGAGTTGCCGAAACATTTGATGTTAAAGGTAAAGTTAGTGTTGTCATTTGGACTACAACACCGTGGACACTGCCCGCTAACCTGGCGGTGGCTTTCCATCCTGAGCTTGATTATTCCTTTGTAAAAATAGTTTCATCTGAAAACGACAATATTGCTGAAGGTGAAATCATTGTAGTGGCTAATAAACTTGTAGCTCAGCTTATGCAGGAATTTGGTGTTAGTGAGTACAAAGAATTAAAGGTTATCAAAGGAACAGAATTTGAAGGAAAAAATGTGCGTCACCCTTTTTACGACAGAGAATCTCTTATGATTCTGGGTGAGCATGTAACTATTGAACAGGGCTCAGGTATTGTCCATACTGCACCGGGGCATGGTCAGGAGGACTATGAAGTCGGGCGGGACTATGAACTTGAAATTCTGAATCCTGTAGATGATTATGGCAATTTTAAAGAAAATTTGGAGCTTTTTGGCGGGAAAAATATTTTCAAGGCTAACAGCGAGATTGTGGAATATATGAAAGAGAACGGTTCTCTTATAAAAAATGCCAAAATTCAACACTCATATCCCCATTGCTGGCGCTGTAAAAAACCTGTTGTTTTCAGAGCTACCCCTCAGTGGTTTATTTCAATGGAAACCAATAATTTACGCAAAAATGTCCTGGAGGAAATCAGAAAAGTTAAATGGATACCTTCATGGGGAGAAAGCAGAATTTATTCAATGATTGAAAACAGACCTGACTGGTGTATTTCCAGGCAAAGGAGCTGGGGTGTGCCCATAGCTGTATTTTTGTGTGAAGAATGTGACGAAACTATTATTAATGAAAAAATACAAAATAAAATTGTGAATCTGTTTAAAAAAGAAGGTGCGGATGCCTGGTTTGATTATACTGTAGAAGATATTTTGGGAAAGGATTTTACATGTCCCAAGTGTTCCAGCTCAAAAATTAAAAAAGAAACGGATATTTTGGATGTATGGTTTGATTCAGGCACGAGTCACGCTGCTGTTTGCGAAAAAAGGGAAAATCTAACATGGCCTGCTAATATGTATCTGGAGGGCAGCGATCAGCATAGAGGATGGTTTCACAGTTCACTTCTGGAAAGTGTTGGCAGCAGGGGCAGAGCTGCTTATAAAGAGGTTCTGACCCATGGTTTTGTTGTAGATGGTGACGGACGCAAAATGTCCAAGTCCGTGGGGAATGTTATAACTCCGGATGAAATAGTTAATAAATACGGTGCCGAAATTTTACGTCTTTGGGTTAGTGCGGAAGATTATTCCGAGGATGTAAGGATTTCTCAGGACATCATAAAAAGACTTGTGGAATCCTACAGAAAAATCAGAAATACTTCCAGATATATGCTGGGCAATATATCCGATTTTGATCCTGAAAATGATGCTATAGCTTTTTATGATCTTTTGGACATGGACAGATATATTCTTATAAAATGGGATAGGGCAAAAGAAAGAATCCTGAATGCGTTTGATAAATATCAATTCCACATTTTTTACCATACGTTTTTAAATTTTTGCATAAATACACTTTCAGCTTTCTACCTTGATATTTTAAAAGACAGACTTTACACGTATAAAGCAGATTCTCATTTCAGACGTTCAGCACAAACGGCTCTTTTTACACTTATTCGGGAGATGTCTGTTCTTATGTCTCCTATTCTTGCCTTTACTGCTGATGAGATATGGGAATATATTCCTTCATATAAAGGCAAGGCAGACTTTGTTTTTGAGGAAACTTTTCCTGAAATAAAAGATTATGAAGACAAAGAGCTTGAGGAAAAGTGGGATAAAATAACTTCTGTCAGAAAAGAAGTGAATAAAGCTTTGGAGCTGGCAAGAGCTGATAAACTTATAGGTCATCCTTTGGATGCGAAAGTGACGCTTGCTTCCAAAGAAAACCTTGAGGATGTGCTTAACTGCGATGAAGGTATCAATAGGATTTTTATAATCTCTGAGCTTAGTTTTGGAGATTATGAGACAATGGAAAACGGGTATAAGTCCGAAAATATGCCTCTTAAAATTTATATAGAACAGGCTCCCTATGAAAAATGTGAAAGATGTTGGGTAAGATCGGACTCTGTTGGCTCTGATTCCGAACACCCGACTATTTGTTCCCGATGCGCTTCTCAAGTTAAATAAACTGTGTTTACCTGGGATTTTTTAGGTAACTCTGGGATAAAATGTCATTTAATTCCAGAATGTTAGACTGAAGTTTGTTTTAATTTACGTGAATGCATTTTATTTTCGGTGGCGTTATGAAAAAATATGTTTTGATGTTTTCTCTTATTGTTGTAATTGATCAAATTACAAAATTTTTGATTTCTCACAATATGACTCTTTACCAGAGTATTCCTATAATTAAAGGCTTTTTTAATCTGACTTTTGTTCTCAATCCCGGAGCGGCTTTTGGCTTATTGTCAGGGCTTGATGATGCCTACAGACAGATATTTTTTATCGTAATTACATTAGTTGCCATAGCTGTTGTTGGATTTTTGGCTTATAAAGAAAAACACTACAAAATGAGGTTTTTTGCCTATGTGCTTATTATTGCCGGTGCTTTTGGCAATCTTATTGATAGGATTTTTGTAGGAAAAGTCGTGGATTTCCTGGACTTTTATATTGGTGACTATCACTGGCCTGCGTTTAATGTGGCAGATAGCTCTATTTCCATTGGGATATTTTTTCTAATTATAAACATTATTTTTAGTAAGGAGGAAAAACGTGCAGATAAAGCCCAAAAAAGCACTGATTAGTGTTTCTGACAAAGAGGGGATTGTGGAGTTTGCGTCTGGACTAATAAAATATGGTGTTCAGATTATTTCCACCGGAGGAACTGCCTCACTTTTAAAAGATAATGGGATTCAACTTATTGAAATTTCAGATTTTACCGGTTTTCCTGAAATATTGGATGGGAGGGTAAAAACTTTGAATCCGAAAGTGCACGCTGGTATATTGAATATAAGAGATAATATTGCACACCAGGACACAATGAAATCCCACGGTTTTGATAATATTGATATGGTTGTGGTAAACTTATATCCTTTTGAAAAAACAATCTCTTCAACAAATGTTACAGTTGAAGAGGCAGTAGAGAATATAGATATAGGCGGTCCCACTATGATAAGAAGCGCAGCCAAGAATTTTAAGTATGTGACTTCAGTGGTGGATAAAAGGGACTACGATAGTGTTTTGTCGGAATTGAAATCAGGTGGCGGTATTACACTTGAAATGAGGATGGATCTGGCTCGCAAAGCTTTTACGCATACGGCGATGTATGACAGCATTATTTCTATGTATTTTAACAAGCTGATGGATGTTGAATTTGCAGAAGAAGTTGTTCTGCCTATGCGTAAAAAACAGGACCTTCGATACGGAGAAAATCCGCACCAAAAAGCTTCTTTTTATGTATCCGGCGGTTATCCTGAAGTTGGTATTGCAAATGCCAGGCAGTTGCATGGCAAAGAACTTTCCTTTAATAATATTATGGATGCAAATGCGGCTTATGAGCTGATTAAAGAATTTAATGTTCCTTCCTGTGTTATCGTTAAACATACCAATCCATGTGGCGTAGCAACTGGCGAAAACCTTACAAAAGCTTACGATGATGCGCTTGCCTGTGATCCTCAGAGTGCTTTTGGTGGTATTGTGGCTTTTAATGGTGAAGTGAACGGAGATCTTGCCGAAAAACTTTCCGATATTTTTCTGGAGGTTGTGATAGCAGTTTCGTTTACCCGGGAGGCTTTGGATATTTTGAAAAGAAAGAAAAATATCAGATTGTTGGAAATCGGAGAAGGTTTGCAGAAAGAATTTTTTGAGTACGACGTTAAAAAAATAAATGGTGGTTATTTGCTTCAGGACAGGGACACAGAAACGATAAAAGATAGCAATGATTTAAAGGTTGTTACAAAAAGATTTCCTGATGAGGAAGAAAACAAAGATTTGCTTTTTGCATGGAAGGTTGCAAAACATGTAAAATCAAATGCTATTGTTTATGCACAAAACGGAAAAACAATTGGTGTTGGTGCAGGGCAGATGAGCCGTGTGGATTCCAGCAGAATTGCAGCAGAAAAAGCTAGAGGTTCACTCGAAGGTGCTGCTATGGCTTCTGATGCCTTTTTTCCTTTCAGAGACAGTATAGACGAAGCTGCAGATAGAGGAATAAAGGCCGTAATTCAACCTGGTGGATCAATACGGGATGAAGAAATAATCCAGGCTGCAGATGAACACGGTATTGCAATGGTTTTTACCGGTATGAGGCATTTTAAACATTAGTTTAGTGCTAAGTTTACCCTGTTAAATTTGGCTTCGCCTGACTGCCTCGGCAGTATTTAACATGGTAAACCTTGAACAAACACGGAGGTATTGAATGAATGTTATGGTTGTTGGCGGCGGTGGCAGAGAGCATGCCATAGCCTGGAAAGTTGCGCGCAGTGAAAAAGTTGGGAGAGTGTTTTGCGCACCGGGTAATGGAGGAACAGCTGTTGAGGATAAATGTGAAAATATAGATATAAAACCTTCGGAATTTTCAGATTTAGCTGATTTTGCCAATAAGAATAATGTTGAGTTAACGATTGTAGGACCGGAAGATCCATTGGTTGCAGGTATTGTAGATTACTTTGAAAATAAAGGTTTGAAAATTTTTGGTCCGAATAAATCTGCTGCAAAAATTGAGGATAGTAAGGCTTTTGCAAAAGATATTATGCTTAAGGCCGGTATCCCTACGGCAGAGTACCAGCGTTTCACTGATTATGATGAGGCACTCGGATATGTGGATAAAAAAGGTTTGCCTATTGTGATAAAAGCTGACGGCCTGGCTGCTGGAAAGGGTGTTACTGTTGCTTTTGACAGAGAAGAAGCAAGAGGAGCGCTTAACAGTATTCTTGTTGATAAAATATTTGGAGAGTCCGGAAGTTCAGTTGTTGTTGAAGAGTATCTTGAAGGAGAGGAAGCCTCATATCTGGCTTTTACTGATGGGAAGACAGTTTTACCGCTTCAGTCCAGCCAGGATCATAAACCTGTGTTTGACGGAGATAAAGGACCCAACACAGGGGGGATGGGCGCATATTCCCCGGCACCGGTTGTCACTGAAGATATTATGAATTATGTGACTGAAAATGTGGCTTACCCCCTTATAAAAGAGCTTAAAAAGCGCGGAATTATCTATAAAGGAATTATTTATGCCGGACTTATGATAACTGGGAACGGAGTCAATGTTCTGGAATTCAACTGCAGGTTCGGGGACCCGGAAACGCAGCCTATTCTTTACAGAATGGAATCGGATATTACAGATGTGATTAGCAAATGCATTGATGAAGAGCTTAATTCTGTGGAGATTAAATGGGATGAGAAGCCTTCGGTTTGTGTGGTGGTTGCTTCGGGTGGTTATCCCAAAGTTTACAACAAAGGTTGTGAGATTACGGGTATTGAAAATGCAGAAAAGATTAAAAATGTAAAAGTGTTCCACGCAGGAACAGCAAATGTGAACGGCAGACTGGTTACTTCCGGCGGTCGTGTTCTGGGCATCACTGCGAAAGGGGACAAACTTCAAACGGCTATAGATAATGCTTACAAAGCAGTGAAAAAAATAAACTTTTCAAATATGCACTATAGAAGTGATATAGGAAATAAAGCACTCCGGAGGATGAAATGAGTAAAGTAGGCATCATTATGGGCAGTAAATCTGACATCGAAATTGCGGAAAAGGTCATGGATACTCTGGATGAATTTGGTGTGGAATGGGAGGTTACCGTTTCCAGCGCCCACAGAACCCCTGAAAAAACAGCAGATTGGGTGAAAAACGCTCCGAGCAGAGGAGTAAAGGTGATTATTGCTATAGCCGGTGCTGCAGCTCATCTGGCAGGTGTTGCAGCCAGCGAAACACATATACCGATTTTGGCTGTCCCGGTGGCTTCAACATCTTTGCAAGGGATAGATGCCCTTTTATCAATGGTTCAGATGCCGGGCGGAGTACCTGTTGCAACAATGGCTATAGGTAAAGCCGGTGCTAAGAATGCTGCAATATTTTCTGTACAGATAATAAGTATTGGTGATGAAATATTGGAGAAAAAACTGCTCGATTATAAAAAAGGGATGGCTGAAAAGATTTATAAAGATGATGAGGAAGTTCAGAGAAGAATAGAAAATAGAGGCTGACAGTTGCTTATAATGAAAGCAGATTCGGCAAATGCTGTTAAAGTATTTAAAAAAGCGGCATTATCTAACAGTCCGGTTGTTTTTCCCACAGATACTATTTATGGTATTGGTGCTGGTTTTTTTGATGTTTTTGCCAATGAAAAAATTATTAAAATAAAGAAAAGAGAAGCTGATAAACCTTTTCCTGTATTGATTTCAGATATGAAACAGCTTGATGACTTGAAAATTGTAGTTACGGATAAAACGAAAAAAATCCTTGAGAAATCATGGCCGGGCCCTTTTACTTTTATTTTGAATACTGAGCTTGAAGGTTATTCTTATGCTGTTAATAGTGCTAAATTAGCCGTCAGACTGCCGGATAAAAAATGGCTGAGAGAAACCATTAGATTTATGGGTACACCAATTACAGCCACAAGTGCAAACTTGTCCGGCAAACATTATGTGGGGGAATTCAGAAATATTTTTGAAATTTTTAAAAGGGATGTGGATTATTTTTTATACGAAGAATCTTGCTTCCGGGAGAATACGCCATCGACAATTGTTGACGTTTCGGATGAGGAAATAAATATTTTGAGAAATCCTTTATCTATAGATATGAAGGATTTG
>DDHP01000056.1:0-227 GCA_002338145.1 Deferribacteraceae bacterium UBA1873
AAATTAAACACTAATTAAAACATAGAAAGATTACAATATATTGAAATTGTTGTTATTTTTTGAATATCATAACGGTATTCGAACATGAGTTTTTCAACACGAAAAATTATAATTAAACATAATTGCATATTTATTTAGCATATAGCGTTAAGTAATGAGATCTCTCCGCTCCGCTTCGCTCCAGTCGAGATGACATCCAAGTCTATGTCATTCCGAGCGTAGCCGAG
>DDHP01000056.1:472-13898 GCA_002338145.1 Deferribacteraceae bacterium UBA1873
TGAGATCTCTCGACTCCGCTTCGTTCCGGTCGAGATAATGCCTACGGCTAGCACCAGTCGTTTAGACTGGTATATATGTGCAACATCCTATTTATCCGCCTGCGGCGGATGATAGACAGTTTTTGTCATTCCGAGCGTAGTCGAGGAATCTCTATTTTTATATAACAAATATATCTGCGTTTATGCTTACTGCAATACGTCTCTATTACTTTAGGAAATAAGTTGTAATGAATTTATTATTAAGTTTTTAATCATATATTGCAAAGGAAATGATTTACTGGTTTACTCTTGCCAAATTTTGATATATTTATAAATTTTATAAAATTAAGGAGGTGAGTTCAATGGAAAACTGTAAGAGAAAAAATGCCGGTTTCACTTTGATTGAAATAATGGTGGTTGTAGTCATACTTGGTATACTTGGAACTTTTCTTGTACCCAAAATTATCAACAGACCGGATGAAGCTAGATTAACCAAAGTCAGAAACGATATAAAAGCTATAGAATCCGCATTAAAACTCTATAAAATCGATAACGGATTTTATCCCACTACTGAGCAGGGGCTGCAAGCATTGATAGAAAAGCCTGACAGGGAACCGATACCAAGAAACTGGAAAAAAGGTGGATATCTGGATTCAGAACAACCACCAAAAGATGCATGGGGTAATGACTATGTTTACAGATCTCCTGGATCAGAAGATAGGGATTACGAGATAATCTCCTACGGTGCCGACGGCAAAGAGGGCGGAGAAGAAATGAATGCCGACATAAAGAGCTATGAGCTCCCATAAACTGAAAAAGTCAACTTTTTATAATAACAATGCTTTTACACTGCTGGAAATTATCATTGTAATAACTATAATAGGTATAGGTGTTATTACATTGACTCCTCAAATGATGAGGAATACTGTCGAAGGGGACAAGACAGTTGAATTTTTTAACAAAATACTTTTGGAAGCATTAAATGAAAGCAGAGAACAGCAGGCACCCGTCAGCATAAAAGGATTCAAGGGAAGCAATAATATTATAACAGCTAAAGGCGAGAGGGTTAACATACCTGGTATAACAGAGGTTACAGAAGTAGAAATAAACAAATACAATAGTTTTGGAACGGAATACGAAATAACCGTATACCCGTCAGGAATATGTGATTATTTCAAAATTAATTTCACCAACGAGGAATTTATAGAATCCACTCCGTTGATTATGACAGTAAGAAAGTATGCAAATGAATAAAGGGTTTACATTATTGGAAATTCTTGTGGCACTGGCAATACTTTCCATAAGCATGTTAGCATTATATAACCTGCTGAATTTTTCACTGGATTTGCATATTTATTCAAAAAACAGAGTAGAGCTTGTAAACAGAGGTTATGAGTCGGTCATAAGGCAACTGAATTTTGATGAAAATATCAATACAATAAAAAATGAGTACGATAACATAACCTTTGATTTGGAAATAAACTCCACAATTATTCCTGACATACAGGAGTACCGCCTTTTGCTGGAAAATGAGGAAAGCAGTATAACATACAGGTTTTTCAATGAAAATGAATAAAGGGTTCACTCTTGTTGAACTCCTGATAGCACTGTTAATATCCTCATTTATTATAATGGGAGCCTATGCTCTTCTGGATACAACTATAAATGCCAGAGAGTCTCTGGGGAACAGGCAAAATTATCAGAAAATGTACAAATCGATATATGAAATTATAAATGATGATATTATTTCTTCAGAAGAAAACAAAATAAATGTAAAAAAAGAAGTAATGACTGACAATGTAGAAATCACTTTCACAACACAAAACAGTATATATTTTAATCAAAGCCTACCTGTTAATGTCAGATACTATGTCGAAGATAACTATTTGATAAGAGAGGAAAATCACAGCATACTTCAAGACCCTGAAAGTATCAGGCTTGTGGGCAACGTCGAGGAGTTCAGTGTTGAAGCATATGATGGCAATGAGTATAGCGACCGGAATTTTGAAACAAAACTTTTGAAATTTCGGATAAAGATAAATGACAGAGAATTTGAGGTTATCACAGGTGCATTTTAATAATAAAGGAACCGTAATTATTTTTATATTGTTTGTTATTGCTTTTGCATCTTCCTTAATCATTACAATAAGCGAAGAATCTGTTGACAACTACGAAGAAGTAAACAAGGTATATTTAATGAACCAATCGTATATTTATGCCAAAACCGCTATAAAAATTGTAGAAAACCTTATAACCGATGACGATTTTAAGAGCGATACTAAAGAGGATGACTGGTACAATATACCCCTGTACCCTCTAAACAATGGATATATATCAATCGAAATCAAGCCCACAAATGCAAAAATAAATTTAAACGATATAAACAGCAGTGATAATGCTACTGCAGAAAGAGTTTCGTCTGCCTGGGATAGCCTTTGCGATGAATACGATATTATCGATGAAAAATCTCCGGTAATAAAAGACTGGATAGACAATGATACTAAGATTTCGCAAATGGGTCTTGAAATGGAAGAGTACGAATATTTCGGGAATATATATAACACCAAAAATGCACCCTTCGATACACTGACTGAGCTGGATTTAATAAACAGCGATCTCTATAATAAAATGAAAAACAACTTTACAGTTATTTCCAATGATAACAAACTGAATGTAAATTTTGTAGATTCTGAGACACTTGAATTCTACATACCTGAATTATCATTTTACGCTGAAGATATTGTAAATTACAGAGAGTACAATGAATATGAAGATATTTCAGAAATCAGAAAAGCTGCTCCCATTTCAAATAATACGTATATGGAGGTTGTGGATTTATTAACAGTAAAAAGCACAACTTTTTATATAAAAATAAACATAAACATGGCAGATGTTGACTTTTATTACCATGTCCTATTGCAACGAAACCAAAACAATGCTAATGTTGTGAAATTTTTCAAAGGAGCAAACAAAGATTTTTATTGATTCAAAACTGAGGATACCATGAAAAAATCTGTAAAAAATATTGTCTATATCAAAGAAAACGCATTATACCTGAATTCTGGTGAAGGTTTTGTGGAATCTGATCCTGAAACTATTCACAATATCAGCAGCTATGATATTTTGCTGGATGATAACTTTTTTATATACGAAAATTTAAACATAAAGGTTTCCAGTAAAAAGAAAATCAAGCAAATAATAGAGAACTATCTTATAACAACCTATCCTAAAGAACTTGTAGATGAGCATTATTATGCAAAACAGGGGAGCTTTGTCCTTATTGCAATACCCAAAAGCTTATTTACTAAAGTTTTGAGTGAATATGAAGATATATTGAAAAAAGCAAAAACGATAACCACCCCATTTTTGGAAACAATATCAGGGGAAAACTCAGATTTTATTTATAAAGTGAATAATACTTTTTACTATCGGGAAAATGATGAAATCAAAATTCTGCCACATATAGAAAATGAAAATGACGGTGACAATATTATTTACCAGGAGGATATACTAAATAATATTCTCAGTCCCAAGGGCAAATTAAATATTTTCGAAAATACCGGCAATATTTTTTATTTAAAGCAGTTTGCTCCGCTTATAGCTGTTATTTTACTTACATATATACTTTTCATAACAGGGGAATCCTTCCAGTACGTTAAATACAAAAATCTGCTAAATCAAAGTGAAAACAGATTGGAAGAAATATATCGCTCAGCAGGAGTGGCCGGCACATCAGATCCTTACGGAATGTTATTGTATCGAGCCAAAGGGGATGCTGAAAATACAAAGATAAAAATTACCGATATACTTGAGAAACTAAGCAAGTCTGTAAGCGATAATACTATGATTACCAAGCTGGACTACAAAAACGAAGAGATGAAGATTGATGGAAAAACAGATGAGCTAAAAACGTTAGAGAATCTTGAAAGCTCCATCACTGAAACGTTCAATCAGGCCGCACAAATTATAAATACAGAGAAAAATAACAATGAAATAAGATTCAGCATCAGGGTTGGCCTATGAATAAATTTGCAAATTTAAATAAAGAAAATATACTATACATCACTGTTGCCGTTGGTATGGTATTTTTAATTTTTTACTGGTCACATCTGTTCTTGCAGGGAAAAATAGAAACCATGAAACAGGATATCAGTACAATTGAAAATAAAATAGTGGAAGTCGAACAATTGGCCAAAATGGCCAAAAATAATAGAAATAGAACTTCAGAGCTGACAACAGGGCTCCTCAGTTTTGTTCAGGATATAGGACGGATAACCAACATTGAGGAAAAAATAATTTCAGTACAGCCAAAACCAACAAACAATTATACTGAAGCTGTTACTTTTAAGGTGGAAAATATGAATCTTAACGAATTGATTAATTTGATACAAAACATAGATGATTATTCCAATATTGTGGTAACCAGCATTACTATCGAAAAAAGATTTGATAACCCAAACCTGGCAAATTTATCTGTTGAAATGGGGAAAAAATGATAAAAATAATAAAAAAGTCAATTTTTGCTATAATTACTTTTATAGTTTTTTTTGCTGTTTTTACGTTGTTTTTATTCCCGTATGATACGTTGGCAAAGTATTTCCTGAACGATACTATAAATAAGTACAACATACCTATAAATTACTCATCACTGGAAGCATCAGCATTCGGTGCAAAAATAAATAATATTGACTATTATTATGACGGGAAATATTCCATAGGCTCAGTTTCCATAAAATATTCCCCTCTTTCAATCATAACACAGTCAGTAGCTATTTCTACTGTTGATAGCCCTATAAATGCAAACATACGTTTTGAAAAAAGCAATATAGTGTTTCGTGCTAACCAGCCTGTGAAAGGGATTATAGAAATATATCCGGAAATTGAAAAATATGCAAAATCCGGGGATATCAAAATTGAAGGGGAGATAAACCCCTCCACTATGCAAGGGAAAATTTCTGCAATTTTAAGCAGCTTATCCCTGGTAACACCTGTGGCAGATGTTACATTCGATCAGATTACCACTGATCTTGAGCTAAACAAAAACAGACTGACTATCACTAATTTTAAATCCAATGGAAACAACAATGTCGACATAAAAGGTGCTATACATATAAATTATAATGCTTTAATACATTCAGTTGTCAATCTGCAAGGAAACTTGAATATAGCCGGTTTTAAAAAGGATTTTACAATAAGAGGCAGGGCGTCCAATCCCAGAATTAAGTTTTAAGACGCCCCCGACAGGACTCGAACCTGTGGCCTACGGATTAGGAATCCGGCGCTCTATCCTCCTGAGCTACGGGGGCAGTAAAGTTTCAGACAGGACAGTTTATAATTATTTTCGTCCTTTATGTCAATTAAATAAATAAAAAATTCAAACTCTCTGCAATTCTCACGAAGGGCACTTGCATATTATCATCATGAGAGCTTTGCACAACTATAAAAGGTCATCCCGTAGCTTCAACCTTTAGGTTGAAAAATTTGTGCAAACAACCAGTTGTTTCGGGATCTATAACTATCAACAAGTTGCGAGACCCTGAACCAAGTTCAGGGTGACAGTAAGGCTATTGTGCAAAGCTCTCCTTTAAATAATTTCTGCGTTTTTGGCTATAAAAAAGTCAATTTATAATTGGATTACAGCTTTTTATCACTTTTTTAGCTTGAAGTTATTTAATAAGAAGATAAATAGAAAGGAGAATAACTGCAGTGATAATACCGTCAACAAAAGCCCAAACAGCGCCTTTCATTATACCTGCAGAAGATTTCGTGTCGAAACCTTTATACACTTTAGAAACCATAGCTATATACCGGGCAAACCTGCCCTTTCGGCTCATAAGTACAATAAATACAAAAGTCAGCGAGTAGAAAAGAGCAAATATAAGTATAAAAAAGTTATAATATAGCAACATATTATAAAAAAGAAAAGTGAAGAGGCGTCAGGCCGTCTTCACTTATGCGGCAGAATCTTTCAGCTTATTAAGCTTATTAGTAAGCCTTGATACCCTTCTTGATGCCTGATTTTTATGAATTATCCCTTTCGAACCAATTTTTGAAATAATTTTAATTACTTCCTGGTATCTTTTTTCAGCAAGCTCCACATCACCGGAGTCAACAGCAGACAAAAACTTTTTAGTATACGTTTTCATCATTGATTTGTAGGACTTATTTTTCAGTCTTCTTTTTTCACTCTGCCTGAGTCTTTTTTTAGCAGATAGCGTATGAGCCATTAAACCACCTCTTTATTATTTAAGTTAAGCGATATGCCTTATATCAAAAATAAAAATACCAGTCAACACTTTTATGCTTTATTTAATAAAATTCAACCTTTAAAATTTTGCGGAACATAATCACAAAACGGCTCTTCTTTCATATATGAACCGGAAACCGCATAAGCTCTGGCTCTGCACCCTCCGCAAACATTTAAATATTTGCAAACACCACATTTGCCTTCATAATCTTTAAAGCTTCTGATATCATTGAAAAGTTTCGATTCTTCCCAAATTTTTTGAAACGACTGCTCAAAAACATTACCCGCAGACATCGGAAAATACGAACATGGATAAACATCCCCCATTGCAGTAACAAGACAAATTTTTTGCGCTGCTATACATCCCTTACCTCCCCCAGTGGAGAAACACAAATTACGTCTCGTACTGTCCTTACCCTCAACCTTACTGCGCTCATGCCATATTCTGTAATATTGAGGCGCACAAGTTGGCCGGACAAGAATATCTTCTTCCTCTCTTTCCATTTCATAGTGCCAGTTTAAAATTTCCTCATAATCCTCTTTGGAAATCAATTCTTTCATAATTTCTTCACCGCGCCCGGTAGGGACAATCTGAAACATATACCATGCAGTCGCACCGATTTTTTTTGCTAATCTATAAACATTAGGAATGTCATCCTGATTTCGTTTGGTGAAAGAAGAATTTATAATAAATCTAATACCATGTTTCCTGAAATATTCAGCAGCTTTCATAACTCCATCAAAAGCGCCCTCCTGATTTCTAAAGTTATCATGTATTTCTTTTGTGGAACCATCCAGACTTAAGGCCACAATTTTTATTCCCGAATCTATTATATCCTTACAAATTTCGTCATTCACAAGCACACCGTTTGTAGCCAAACACATGCGAAAACCTTTAGAATTTCCGTACTCTGCAATATCAAAAACATCCTTTCTCATCAGGGGCTCACCCCCTGACAGCACAATAACAGGTGAAGCAAAAGTTTCAATTTCGTCCATGAACTTTCTGGCTTTTTCCAATGTAAATAACCCCTCAGAAGAATCCATCTCCGAAGCAGATCTACAATGTACACAGCTTAAATTACATTTCTCTGTCAGCTCCCAGGCCATCCATTTTAATTCCCACTTATTCGGCATTTTTTACCTCTTAATATTTTATTTGATAAAATATACACAACAATAAATATTTTTAAAGAAGAAATTACAAACAAAAAGATTTGAATATGCAAATATGTTCTGCGTATATTATGCAAGGCCTGGCATCCAAAAAAAGGGTGACACCAAACCTAATTTGTGTTAATAAACATCTTCATAATAATATTTACATTGAAGATATTTTATTACTAAAATGTAAAGTTCAGTCAAATAATTATTACAAAGCGATTTCACAGTATCAGGAGGCAATAAATGAGATACGATCACACAAAGATAGAATCCAGCTGGCAGAAGCTTTGGGAAAAACACAAAAGTTACAAAGTAGAAAAAGATGAAAATAAAGAAAAATTTTACTGTCTTGAAATGTTTCCCTACCCTTCCGGAAAAATACATATGGGACACGTCAGAAACTATGCCATCGGTGACGTTTTGGCTAGATACAAAAAAATGAAGGGCTTTAATGTAATCCATCCTATGGGATGGGACGCTTTCGGCTTACCTGCAGAAAATGCAGCCATAAAAAACAAAATACATCCTGCCAAGTGGACATATTCAAATATAAACTTTATGAAAGAACAGCTTAAAAAACTTGGCCTGTCATATGACTGGGACAGAGAAATTGCCACATGTGATCCGGAATATTATAAATGGGAGCAACTCGTTTTTATCAAAATGATGGAAAAAGGCCTGGTTTACAACAAAACTTCCAATGTAAACTGGTGTGACGACTGTAATACAGTTTTGGCAAATGAACAGGTGGAGGAAGGAAAATGCTGGCGTTGCGGCAATGAGGTTGAGATAAAGGAGCTTGACGGTTGGTTCTTTAAAATATCTGAATATGCCGAAGAACTTTTGGATTATACATATAAACTTAAGGGCTGGCCGGAAAAAGTCCTTACAATGCAGCGTAACTGGATAGGTAAATCACATGGGGCAAAAATCAGGTTTCCGGTAAAAGGTTTTGATACTCCTATCGAAGTATTCACGACAAGACCTGATACCGTATATGGGGCTACATTTATGCTGATTGCTCCGGAACATCCTTTAGCAAAAAAGCTGATTGCCGGCACAGAAAAGGAAAATGAAGGTTTAAACTTTATAAAAGATGTTCTTAAAGAAGATAAGATAAGCAGAATGGCCGAAGACAAAGAGAAAAAAGGTTTTTTCACAGGTAGATACGCAATGAACCCAATAACAAAAGAGCAAATACCTGTTTATATAGGAAACTATGTATTAATGGACTACGGTACGGGAGCAATAATGGCAGTGCCTGCACATGATCAAAGGGATTTTGATTTTGCAAAGGCCTACAATCTGCCCATAAGAGTGGTAATTCAACCCGAAGGTGAAAATTTAAGCGGAGACACAATGGGTGAAGCATATGCCGGGGAAGGAATTCTTGTGAATTCCGGAGAGTTTAACGGGTTAGATGTGGAAACTGCTAAGGAAAAAATCACAGAATATTTAAGAGAAAAAGAAGTGGGTGAAAAAACTGTAAATTATAGAATAAAAGATTGGGGAATCTCCAGACAGAGATACTGGGGGGCTCCAATCCCCGTGGTATACTGTAAAAAATGCGGAGTCGTTCCGGTAAAAAAAGAGGACTTACCCGTAAAACTCCCCTTAGATGTTGAGTTTACAGGAATTGGTAATCCTTTGGAATCTTCTGAAGAATTTATAAACACAACTTGCCCGCAATGTTCAGCCCCTGCGAAGAGAGAAACCGACACCATGGACACTTTTGTGGAATCGTCATGGTATTTTATCAGATTTTGCTCACCCAAGTGCAACAATGCCCCTTTTGTCAAAGAAGAAGGAAACTATTGGATGCCGGTTGACCAGTACATAGGAGGTGTGGAACATGCAATTATGCATTTGCTCTATGCCAGATTTTTTACCAAAATTCTGAGAGATTTGGGTTTCATAGACATAGATGAGCCCTTTCAAAATTTACTGACTCAGGGGATGGTATGTAAAGAAACTCATAAGTGTCCGATACACGGATGGCTTTTCCCTGAAGAGGTTGAAAACGGGAAATGTATCATATGCGACTCTGAAGTCGAAGTGGGCAGAGTGGAGAAAATGAGTAAATCAAAAAAGAATGTTGTGGACCCTGATTTGCTAATAAAAAAATACGGCGCTGATACTGCCAGACTTTTCAGTCTGTTTGCCGCTCCCCCTGACAGAGATCTCGAATGGAGCGACCAGGGCGTCGAAGGGTGTTACCGGTTCATAAACAGGATATTCAGGCTCATAACAAAAAACAGCGAAATTTGCAAAACAAATTTAAACGAAAAAAGCGAAGAATCTGATACTACGAAAGAACTTGAATTTAACCTTCATTCAACCATAAAAAAAGTGACTGAGGATATTGAAACATTTCATCTAAATACGGCAGTTGCCGCATGTATGGAATTCACCAATAAGTTATATCAACTGGAAAATAACGTTAACACCGAAACAGAAAAAACACTATTTGCCGAATCTGTAAAAACTCTCCTTGTTCTGCTCACACCTTTTATTCCACATGTTTGTGAAGAGCTATGGAAAATCACTGGTAACGAAACATTTATTTCAGATCAAAAATGGCCTGAATATGATGAAAAAAAGATAGTAAGGGATACAACAACTATTGTAGTGCAAATAAATGGGAAAGTCAGAGCAAATCTGGATTTACCCACAGATACCGGTAAAGAAGAAGCCCTGGCTGCAGCAAAATCCAATGAAAAAGTACAGAAATATATTAATGGTAAAAATCTTGCAAAGGAAATCTTTGTGCCTAATAAACTTATCAGTCTGGTGATAAAATAATGAAAAGGTTTCTATTGATATTTACCGGGCTGTTTATCATCGGATGTGGTTACCAGATGGTTGGGCTTGGTGATGCCGGTAACTCTAAATATACTTATCATATTGCAGATATTATAAATAATGCAAACGAATCGGATTACAGAAGCATGCTGGATTTGCAAAGCAATTTATTTTTCACCAGATACAATTCCCTGGAAAGTAAAGAAAACGCAGACTATGTTTTAAAATTCAGACTTGAAAACGTAGACACCTCCTCTTCTATAAATACAACAACCAACCAGTCTCTGAGAACAGATTTAAGAGTAAACCTGCATATTCAGGTGCTGGATAAAAATGGCAACAACATGTTTTCAAAAACATTCACACGCTCAACCTCTTTCACTATTACTAACAATATTTCTACAAACAGAAGTAACAGAAACGATGCTTTCAACACTACAATAAATGAAATACTGCTGGATTTTAAAAATGAATATGAAAATCAGTAAATATCTTTTGTCCGGAAATAAAAATTTTCTTGAAGAAAACCTTAGTGAAATTTCAAAAAATATTACGGATGCTGATGAAAATATTTTTTACGCTGACGAAATTGATGAAGAAGAATACTATACTGCAATATTTACCATGCCTCTTTTTACTTCGGAAAAGCTCATTGTAGTAAAAAACATAGACAAACATAAAAAGCCATCAGAGCTTTTTGAAAAATCAGCTTCATCCGAATTTACCATAATATTTTTATCCGAATCCACCAACATTGACAAAAAGATACCTAAGCACATTGTGGATAATTACAAAATCATAAAAGAAACAAGAAAGACAAAACCTAATGTAATCAATGAAATCATATCCCTGTTTTCATCCAGGGGATTTAAAATCAGCAGAAATACTGCAGAAGAAATATACGCACTTACCAATAATGATTTATCTATAGTGAAAAATGAACTGGAAAAAGTGGACATATATTACAAATATAAAAAATTTGAGAAAGAAGAGGATATTCTTAATATAGTAAGCTCAAGCAGGAACGAATCAGTATTTGTTTTTATAGACAGATATTGTGAGAAAAATTATAAACAAGCCATGAGCCATCTGAACAAACTGATAAACGCAGGGGAAAATCTGGATATCCTTTATCATATGCTTTTTAAAAGAATTTCCAAAATTTATCTTTATAAAATCAACCCCTCTTTAGTTACAGAACAAACATTTATTATGAGTAAAATAAAATCAAGTGCCAAAATTTGGGGGGAAAATGAACTTTCTGAAGTCATTAACCTTTTCTGTGAAATAGACTTTAAATCCAAAAGCGGTTACAGAGATAACACCAGAGGTCTTATGAATTTGGTTGGTTTAATTGCTTCAAATAGCAAACTTTATTCTCAATATCCATAACATTCCTACACAAAAGGACATTTACCCCTGATTGCACCGCTTTTCTGTACAAACTGCAATAATCGGAATCTATTTCGTCAGCGCACCTGAACTTTTCCCTGTCTGATTGAATAATATAGAGAATGCCCGACTCATAATTATATTTCTTTGCTTCAATCAGCGCTTTTAGATGTTTTTGTCCCCTTTTGGTAACAGCATCGGGAAACATTGCATAGGTATCATCAAACAATGATACGCTTTTTACCTCCACTAAGTGTTTTTTGCCATTAGCATGAATACAAAAATCTATTTTACTGTCATTAATGGTATATTCCCTGGTTAACTTCTCATATTCGGCAAAAAAATTAATTTCACCTTGCCTGACGGCATTTTCCACTATTTTGTTTACCTTTATGGTATTTGTATAAATCCATGTTCCATCAATACAAAATCCTTCTACTGTATATTTCAGTTTTCTTTTGGGGTCATTACTTTTTGAAAAAGCAACCGTTCTGCCTTCTTTTAATAGATTTCGCATCGATCCCGTATTGGGATTATGTGCGGTAATAATTTCATCATTATACTGAATATCAATAAAAAACCTTTTATATCTTCTGACAAACTCACCAAAATAAATTTCAGGTAAACTAAACATGTATTCTTCCTTATCACATTGAAATGTTATTTGTACTTGAAAAAAAAGTTTATTATATTATTTTGATTTTTGCAAAACAAAGTGTACATATCCTGATATCTCTATAAATAATAACAGGAGGACTGGTTGACAATAACAAAAGGTAGTGCCTTAAAATATTTTTTTATAGTTATTCTTTCTTTTACATTTATATCCAGTGTATCTGCACATTTTTATGTTTCCTACCAGATACAGACCCTTGAAAAAGCATATCCAGCATTAAAAGAAACATACGCAAAACTTGACAGTGAGATAAAAAGCAATAATGAAAAAATCTCATTTTACAGCAAAGTTCTAGACATAAAAAATCTTCTGTCAGAACTGAAAATAAATATCAAAAATTATTCCAGGACCGACCTGGCTTATACAATTGTCAAAGAGAGCGCAAAGCATAATATAGACCCTTATCTGGTAATAGCACTTATCAGAACAGAAAGTTCGTTCCGATCACACATAGTTTCTTATAAAGGTGCTGTGGGACTGATGCAGTTATTGCCTAATACTGCTTATTACATATCCCAAAAAGTGAATGAATTGGATTATGCAAAAAGAAAAGAACTGTTTGATCCAATTAAAAACATCAAGTACGGCATTAACTATTTTGCATACCTGAAAAATAAATTTAACGGGAATGAGCAGTATGCAATAATGGCTTACAATTTAGGCCCCACAAACCTCAACAGATACCTGAATAGGGATTATGTGCCTAAATTTTATTACAACCGCGTGATGGCAAATTATAAACGTATATTGGAAATAAACGGGCAGATTTAAAACAGTTTTTTATAAATTTGTATAAGCAAAAACAAAAATTTATAAAGGGAAATCACTCGGTTTCGTTCCTCCTTAGTAACTACCTCTAAAGTAGGTGGAGAATAACTCCTCACCTACTTTGAGGGAAGTTAATTGTAATACTTATTCAGCGGTCTTATCCGATAGATATTTACACCTTCTACACATAATTGCATATTTATTTAGCATATAGCATTGAGTAAAAGTAGGGGAAGGGGCTAAATTACCACCCCCAGTTGAATAAATGGCTACGGCATTTAACTGGGCAGGCAGGGCTGGGGGTAGTAAAATTTATAATGGTTTAATTATTCAAAGCTCTTTAATTGATAAACGAAAAACATTGAACATTGAATTAAAACTTGAGACCTTTGCATAAT
>DDHP01000056.1:14175-23236 GCA_002338145.1 Deferribacteraceae bacterium UBA1873
AGTTGTGCAAAGGTCTCAACTTGGGAGGAGAGTAAAAGTGGGTACATTTTGCCAAACAACAGTTTTGTCACCTCGAGCGAAGTCGAGAGGTCTCTTTGCCAAACAGCGGTAGAGATTTCTCCGCTACACCGGGCACATAAGCATTTATCTGCTCGGTGCTCGATTCCGGTCGAAATAACACATATAGGTATTTGTCACCTCGAGCGAAGTCGAGAGGTCTCTTTGCCAAACAGTGTCGGAAAAATGATAAAACACAAGAATTTGTCACCTCTAGTGGAACCGAGGAATCTTTATTCTTATATAACAAATATATCTGCGTTTCTGCTTACACTTACATAACTTTCAATAAGTGAAAAACAACAAAAAATTAATGTTGATTTTTTCAGACTAAATATATACTTTCTTAAGAGCTTTGAATAAGTACTCCACCTATTCAAGCACTGAGCATATAAGAATTTATGTGCTCGGTGCTCGATTTGCAACCTCCCCTCCTATCAAAGAGTTAGGAAGAACTGGGGAAGTGGTAAAATTTATAATGGTTCAATTATTCAAAGCTCTTTTTTTACCAAATTTTTGTTTAGAGGTATTGTAAATGCAAGATAATATAAGATTGCGCACTGCTTTCGAAAGCGATATACATCAAATGCTTCCTATATTAAAACAATTATTTGAAATGGAAAATGTTGCTTTTGATTCAAAGAAACAGCAAATAGGGTTATCCATGATAATTAAGGAGAAAAGCTCGGAAGCTTTTGTTGCTGAAAACTCAGAAAGAATAATCGGCATGTGTACACTGCAAACTATTGTTTCAACAGCCACCGGCGGCCTGTCGGGCTATATTGAGGATTTTTGTGTGGATAATACATACAGAGGTCAAGGTATCGGTAGCAAAATCCTGGAGTTTGCTGAAAACTGGAGTAAGGAAAATAATATTCCAAATATTTTTCTACTCACTAACAGCTCGAATAAAAAAACATTGGAATTTTATGAAAAAAATCACTGGAAAAAAACAAACTATTTAGCATTTACCAAATCTTTGTAGGACTGCGCGTCTGGAAGAGGAGAGGCTTTTTTGCCCCTCAAAAACATCTAAAATACTTTAAAGCTTTTATTTTACTTTTGCCAGGAAAGCCTTCGTTCGTTCATTCTGTGGATTGTCAAATATCTGTTCAGGAGGTCCTTCCTCCTCAATTACACCTTTATCTATAAAGATAACCCTGTCGGCCACTTCTCTTGCAAAACCCATTTCATGGGTAACAACAATCATTGTCATTCCTTCATTGGCAAGCTGTTTCATAACCTCCAACACTTCTCCAACCAATTCAGGATCAAGTGCACTCGTAGGTTCGTCGAAAAGCATTACTTTCGGATTTAGTGCCAAAGACCTTGCAATAGCAACTCTTTGCATTTGGCCTCCACTTAATTGCGCCGGATATACATTGGCTTTCTCAGATAAACCGACTTTCTCCAAAAGTTGCAAGCCAATCTTTTTTGCCTCTGCGCTATTCATTTTACGCACTTTCAAGGGTCCCAGAGTGACATTTTCCAAAACGGTTTTGTGGGGAAAAAGATTAAACTGCTGGAAAACCATACCGGTTTCAGCTCTAATCTCGTTTATATTAACATCTTTACCGTTAATGTCGTGACCATCAACAATTATCTGACCGGATGTAATCTCTTCAAGCTTGTTAATGCATCTGAGCAACGTACTTTTTCCTGATCCGCTGGCACCGATGATAACAACCACTTCCCCTGCCTCAATTTCAAGATTTATTCCTTTCAGTACTTCAAGATCACCAAAATATTTATGTAAGTCTTTAATTTGTATTATCATCTTAACCCCAACCTGTACTCCAAGAAATTAAGCGCCTTACTGATAACAAAAGTGATACATAGATACATAATTGCCACAGTAGTCCAAACTTCAAAAGCTCTAAAATTGGTAGCAATGATCTCCTGGCCTGTTCTCGTTAATTCTCCGACACCGATAACCACAAATAAGGATGTATCTTTTAAACTAATAATAAACTGATTGCCCAGTGGCGGTATCATGCGCCTGAATGCCTGGGGCCAAACCACATACAGCATATTCTGCATACGCGTCAAACCTATAGAGCGGCCAGCTTCCGTCTGACCTTTATCGATAGATTGTACAGAGCCCCTGACAATTTCCGCAATGTAAGCTCCTGAATTAATTGCAATTGCACTAATAGCAGAGGTTAACGGGTTGATACGCATACCGAGTGCCATAGGCAGTCCAAAATATATAAACATTACCTGCACCATTATCGGTGTCCCTCTTATCGTTTCTATATATATGTTTGCAATGTATCTTAAGGGTTTAAATTTAATAAGTTTTAAAAGACCAAAAAATGCTCCGAGAAAAAAACCTATCAAAAGTCCGCTTGCTGTAATGATAATAGTTAGCTTTAAACCGGACATCAGTATGGGAATCGATTCCCATATAACTTCTGTTTTGAAATCAAAATCTGTCATTTTGCACCTTGAGTATAAAATTTAAAATGGCGGGCTGTTAGCCCGCCGCAAAAATTGTTATATTGAGATTTACTGTGGAGCTTCTCCGAACCACTTTTTATAAAGTTCTGCATATTGACCATTTTCCATAAATTTGAGGATTGAGATACTTACAGCTTCTCTCAAATCACTACCCTGTGTTAAAGCAATTCCATAGGACTGACCCTGATAAAGGGGACCGACGGTTTTGACTTTTCCTTTGCCGGCTGTTCTTGCAAAGTACATTACGTTTGGAGAATCAAAAAGTACAGCATCCACTCCACCAGACATCAGCTCCATATACATACCGTCAGTGTTTGGGAAAAGTTTAAGATTATCGCCCTTTATTCCGTGCTGCTTTAGGAAATCTGCACTGGTCGTAGCCAGCTTTGAGCCTACTTTTTTTCCTTTCAAATCCTCCACGCTTTTTATGTCATCATTATCCGCCCTTACAAGCATTTTAAGACCGGCATCGTAATAGGGATATGCAAAATCCACAACCTTTTCTCTTTCAGATTTGATTGTCATTCCGGCTATGGCAACATCCAGGTTACCGGTCTGAAGTCCCGGGATAAGACCGTTAAAATCCATAGGCTGCAGTTTATAATCCCATCCGTTATCTTTTGCTATCATATCCCATAGCTCAATATCAAAACCGACATATTTGTCTCCCTTTTTGAATTCGAAAGGCATAAAACTTGTATCTGTTCCCACTATAAGCTGTCTTGCAAAAACACTTCCCACGAGAAAAAATGTCAGCATTAAACTAATTATAAAAATCCTCAAAAACTTTTTCATTGTAACCTCCTTTTATTATTTAATTAATTTTAGCAAAAAACCATTTTATTGCAACAAAAAATTTTCAATATGAAATACCTTTTAATACCCATTGACTATAAACATATTTTTGTTATTTTTTACCAATCGTTTTGATTTAATAAATTATACCATAAAAAGGAGAATAATATAATGAAACACATTTCTGAACTGGAAAAAATACTGAACCGAATAAATGGTAAAGGATATAAAGCATACAACGACATCAAGGGGGAGTATTTTCTGGATAATTACAGTATAATAATAGACAGGGTGCAGGGAGATCCTTTCGCATCACCATCAAATATAAGAATAAAAGTCAATAAAGCGTTTCTTAATTATCCGGAAGAGATTATTGACGGAAAATTCAGGAAAATAGCTTTTGAAGACTATTTGGCAAGAATATTAAAAGCAAAATGTTTAAAATTTTCATCAGCAATAAAAGGTTCGGGAAAAAGCGGTGTATTAACAATTAATGCCGGAGAGCAGGAAGTTATTGAACGGTCATCCGTATTTGCAGACAGTGAGCAGACTGAAATTCGCTTAAATGTAGGTCTTCCAGCAGCTGGTAGAAAAATATTGGGTGATGAATGCAAAAAAATCTTCTTTAATATCGTTTTCGAACTTGTTAATTCTTTGAAATGGGACAACACAAACCATGAAAAATGTGAATTGTTTGTTAAAACTATAGAAAATCATGAATTTATAAGAAAACAGCTTGAACATAATAATCTTGTGGCTTTTGTGGCAAACGGATCAATACTTCCGAGAGAAAGCGGCAATAGCCAAAAACCACTGCAGGATGCAATCCCCTTTTATTCTCCTAAATCACTGGAGATAATCCTCGAACTAAAAAATCCTGTCCACGGCAAAAACAAAATCTCAGGGATGGGAATACAAAAGGGGGTCACCACTATAGTAGGGGGAGGATTTCACGGCAAATCCACCTTGCTGGCCGCATTAAAAAAAGGGATATATCCTCATATACCCGGTGATGGAAGAGAATATGTAGTAACAAATCCCTCAGCAGTAAATATCAGAGCCGAAGACGGACGAAATATTCCGGGGATAGACATAAGATTGTTTATAAACAACCTGCCCATGGACATGGATACATCATTTTTCAATACTACGAATGCCAGCGGTAGTACATCACAGTCTACAAATATTTTAGAGGCAATAGAAACAGGTTGTGAGCTCCTTCTGGTGGATGAAGATACGTCAGCAACAAACTTTATGGTAAGGGATGAAAAGATGCAGGCTCTTATAGCTAAAGATTTTGAACCCATCACCCCTTTTGTGGAAAAAGTAAGAAAACTTTATAAAAGGTTAAATGTCTCTACAATTCTGGTAATGGGGGGAAACGGTGATTATCTTGGTGTTTCCGATACCGTCTTAATGATGAAAAATTTTAAATGTGAAGATGTAACACAAACTGCCAAAAAAATTTATAAACAATACAGTCGTGATGACAAATATGAAAATGAGGGAATAATTTATCCACTAAAACAAAGGTTAATAAAAAAAGACAGCTTTGATTTTATCAGAGAAAGCAAAAGGTTTAAATTAAAGGCAATGAAAACAGACAGATTAATCATTAATAAAGAAGAAATCGATTTGAGAAATGTGGAGCAACTGGTTGACGAATCCCAAGTTCTAACTATCGGAAAAATAATAAAATATATTGCAGAAAAAAATAGAGATGTTACTTACAGCGAGCTGCGCAAAGAATTACAACACCTTGTTAGACAAACGGGATTTGACTTTTTAAGCAAAAAATCACCCGGCTTAACAAAGCCGCGATATGTTGAAGTTTTTGCTGCACTAAACAGGTTAAGAAAACTCAAAGTAAGTATTCAGAAATTGCCTAATAAGTAAGCAGTCATTTCTTTTTTATCTAACGTATTGAGGACACAATCAGGAGGAAGTCCGCCTTTACGCGCCATAAAAACGCCGTATTTTATGTCTTCAAATCCTTTTTTCGAATGAGCATCCGGACACAATATGACTTTTCCCCCTTCTTTTACCAAAACCTGCAGATATCTCCAGTCAATATCAAGTCTGTAAGGGTTACAGTTCAATTCTATTGCAACATTATTCCGGCAACACTGTCTTATTATTTCATATACATCAACATCATACCCTTCACGTGACAGTAAAAGCCGCCCCGTGGGATGTCCCAGAATTTTCGTGTAAGGATTGTTAACCGCACGCACTATTCTTTCTGTCATTTCTGGTTTAGTCATATTAAAGCCGGAATGAACACTGGCTATTACAAAATCCAGATTTTGAAGAACATCATCTGAATAGTCCAGGCTGCCGTCCGGCAAAATATCTGATTCTATCCCTTTAAAAATAAAAAACTCGCTGTTTTCAGCATTGATGGCATCTATTTTTTCAATTTGCTCAAGAAGCTCTTCATCTTTTAGTCCACCGGCATAAAAAGCACTGCGGCTGTGATCACTTATGCCGGCGTATTTATAATTTTTACTCTTACAATAATCGAGAATATCCTGCAGCCCCATTGAACCATCGGAATAATTTGTGTGAATATGAAAAATGCCTTTTATGTCCTTTTCACTAATCAGATTACTAAAATCTATATCATCCCGGAATTCAAATATCCCCTCCCTCATCTCCGGAGGAACATATTTTAAGCCTAAAATTTTATAAATTTCTTCTTCACTGTTTACCTCTATCCTTTTATCTCCCTGAAAAATACAGTATTCATTAATTTTCAAACCCTTTGATTTTGCAATCCCTCTCAACTGTTCATGATGGGCTTTACTTCCTGTGAAATGATGCAGAGCTGAGTAAAATTCGCTCTTATCAAAACATCTTAAATCCACCTGCATCCCGTCCAAAACAGCCGAAATCAATTTCTCTCCGCCCCTTTTTATTTCATCAAAAAAATTTTCATTAGATATTTTTTCAAGGACGCTGCTGCCCTCTTGGCCAACTATCACCAAATCCAAATCTTTAACAGTTTCCAGTTTTCTTCTGTAACTTCCTGCTATTTCAAATTTTTCAACATAATTAAGACTCTCAAAAAATCTGCGTATTTTTTCTGCTGTTTCCCCAGCATCTGCCAAAAGACGCCTCTGCATACTTAATTTTACATATTCAATGTTTTTCAGTATTTTATTCTGGGATTTTTCCCCAAATCCCTCCAGCATTGCCAGCCGGTTTTCAATACAGGCATATTCCAATTCACCAAGAGAATTTACTCTCAGCTCCTTATATATTTTATAAGCTTTTTTTGCTCCCACACCAGGGATTTTGTTCATCACAATCAAAATTTCAGGCGTATTGGATTTTATATCTTCCAGCTCTTGAAAGGTTCCGAAATTAACTATCTCTTCTATGTGGCTTAAAATATTTTTGCCTACACCTTTGATTTTCGGAAGGTCTTCACCGCTTTTCAGTTTTTCTGCAATATTAAAATCAAGGCCGAGCAGTGAGCGCACCGCTGCGTTATAAGCCCTTACTCTGAAAAAATCTTCGTTGTTAATCTCAAGATATTTAGCATACTCTTCAAGTATCTTTGCTATTGAAGCATTTTCCATATGTTTTGTTCCTTATCATTCAAAAAAATCTGTCAAATCAAGGCCAAGCACTTTATTGCCTTTTAAAGATTTTTCAATTTTGTCCTTCGCATCTATTAATTGAGCAGGTCTGACTCCGTAATGAATGGATTTGCACGCTTCAAGATAAGCTGCCAGAATGTCGAATGTTTTAAGGAGTTCTCCATCTACCGGATCAAAAATATCCTCATTATAACTTTCATGAAGGGTTTGCTGGTCTATATCGTACACTATTTTGCCGTTTAATCTTACTTTGTTTGAAAATTCTTTCGTTATAAAAAACTTGATTTCCTCATGCATATAACCTGGCAAAAGGGGCAATATCCGCTGCTCGATCTGTATTTCCTCATATTCCTTAATCGTTTTTTCCAGTCCGGCAACAGACTGCTTAATAGGTGAAACAATGTCCCTTGTCAATACTTCAGGTAAATCATGGAATAATGCTGTATAAAAGTTGTTGTAAATTCTTTTTGGGCAAGCACCATATTTCAGAGAGCCAAAATAGGAAAAAACAGCAACCAGAAGCATATGCCCCAGCACTGATGTTTCCGGAATTCTGGGAACCTGAGCCCAGCGTTTCTGAAAACGCAGTTGACCGCACAAGTCAACAAAACCAAAGGATTTTCTTCTTAATGAGATTTTCTGAACACCAATCAAATCGTAATAATCTTCAATCTGGTTTTCTATTTCACTCTTTGTGTTTTCTATGCCATAAATAAATGGACTTGAGTGATAGACAATACGGAATTCCCAGTTTGTTGCCAGATAGTGTGCAGCATTGAGAATTTTGTTTTCTTTCGTGGAATCTTTCTTTTGGTTCAGATAACTGACAAAACGATTAAAGTACCTTTCGTCCGTAGCTTTAAGGTCATCCTTGAGTTCATCAATTACCCACCGGTTCAACTCTTCCCCTTTTTCTTTCATCATTTTATGAAAAACAGGAGGCTTAATGTCCGTCAAAAGAACCCTGTGAAGAAACTCATGTATCCCGCCTTCAATCAATGCTATCCAGTCTATACTGGCATTTCTCTCATGCTCTTCATTTTTGGCCAAAAGATAAGCTATTATAAATTTGTGAGCCTGCTTGTCGAGCTCGGTTAAATCCATAGGTGTAACGTGATCATTCCATCTTTTGATATTTGCAGCATCAAATATTTTATCTATCAAGCCTTTCTTAATCATTATCTGACCTCGCTAATGGGCATATTTTTTATTTTTCTTTTTAGCTATCAATGACATTATTTCCACAAAACCGGAAAAACCCATACCGAAATACAAATACCCTTTTGGAATTTCAAAATGAAATCCTTCGGCAATAAGACTTACACCTACCAGCAGGAGGAAACTCAGTGCAAGCATTTTTATAGAGAGATGCTTTTCGATAAAACCTGCAATTGATTCTGCAGCAACTAACATCAAAGCCATAGCTATACTTATGGCTATTATCATTATTATGACATTATTGGATATACCGATAGCTGTAATTACTGAATCCAAAGAAAAAACAAGATCCATAAGGACAATCTGTGCAACAACTTTTCCCATAGTCGCCAAAACCTTTTCTTCTTTTACTTCAGTATCTTCATCCACCAAAGCATGTATTTCTTTGGTACCCTTGAACAGCAAAAACAGACCGCCTCCTAACAAAACAAGCTCTCTTGCAGAAAAGGTATTGCCGAAAAGAGTGAATAAAGGTTGTGTGATTTTACTGAGGGCAAAAAGGCTCAAAAGCAGAAGAATTCTGGTTAAAAGAGCTATAGATATACCGAGTTTTCGTGCCTTTTTTTGCTCATGTACCGGCAATTTGGAAGAAAAAATACTGATTACCACAACATTATCCACTCCCAACACAAGTTCAAGAATTGTCAATGTAAGCAAACTTGCCCAAATATTGGGATCTAATAAAATATCCACTATTTCCTCCTATTGTATTTATGGCAATATAATCCAATCTTTTACATATATGCAAGGAATTGTTAGGGATAATAAAGATTAGAGATAAGTAGAAACGCAGATATATTTGTTATATAAGAATAGATATTCCTCGGTTCCACTCGAGGTGACAAATTATTGTGTTTTGTCATTTCTCCAACACTGTTTGGCAAGGAGATTCCTCGGCTTCGCTCGGAATGACAAAAAACTGTCAT
>DDHP01000040.1:0-166 GCA_002338145.1 Deferribacteraceae bacterium UBA1873
GAACCGAGGAATCTCATTGCCAAATAACGTCGGAGATTTCTCCGCTTCGGTCGAAATGACAAAATTATCGTCCTGAGCAGAACAGAAAGGTTTTTTGTCAAATAACGTCTGAGATCTCTACGCTCCATCGAGATGACAGTTTTTTGTCATTCCTCGCCCTGTTAAA
>DDHP01000040.1:442-2511 GCA_002338145.1 Deferribacteraceae bacterium UBA1873
CTGATATTTCACAGGGTAAACCCCATTAAACTGTCACTACGAGCAAAGCAGCGGGCTCTTTGTTTACATACTATAATTTTTGCAAATCTGCTTATAAAATCAGTAGTTTCTGGGGACTTTGAGCATCCTTTCTATAGAAGAGTATGCCCTATCCCTCAATTGCTTATCCAGCTCCACTCTGTATTGATCGTTCAGTAAGGCATCATAAATTTTCTTCAATGTCGTCTTTTTCATATTTTTGCATTTAAAGGAGTCATAAGCAAAATAAAATTGCTTATCCGGATTTTCTTTTCTAAGGCGGTAACCCACACCCTCTTCAGTTCCAATGATGAAGGTTTTATAACCGGATTCTTTGGCATACTTATAGACTCCGGAGGTTGAGCATACATGATCTGCCATATCAACAACTTCGGGAGGACATTCCGGATGGGCAACAAATACTGCATCAGGATGCTCTGATTTTAATGCCTCAACCTCTTTTTTTGTCACCCTTTCATGGATTGGGCAAAAACCTTCATAAAGTACTATTTCTTTGTCCACAAATCTGGACACATAGTGGCCAAGATTTTTATCCGGAACAAAAAGAATTTTATCTTCCCCAAGAGATTTTACTACATTTACTGCATTAGCTGATGTGCAGCAAATATCACTTTCTGCTTTAACCTCTGCAGATGAGTTAACATAGCATACAACAGGTGCGCCGGGGTGTTTGGCTTTAAATGCTTTGAGTTTTTCCGCATTAATCATATCAGCCATAGGACAGCCTGCATCAATTTCAGGCAGTAATACAGTTTTCTGGGGAGAAAGAATATGAGCTGTCTCAGCCATAAAATGAACACCGCAAAAAACTATCGTATCTTCCTTTACCTTTGAAGCTTCCACACTCAGTCCCAGTGAGTCACCGGTAAAATCAGCAATTTCTTGTATTTCATCTATTTGATAATTGTGAGCCAACAATACTGCATTTTTTTCTTTTAAAAGTCTTTTTATTTCAGCCTTTAAATCCATACTATTCCCCGAAATATATTTTTATTTTACGGAAATCTTCAACACTCAGCTTATCTTTATTTACAAAAATTGACACAGCATTAAAAACTAATCTACCTTTTTTTTCAACCTCAAATTTGGAGGGCATAGAGTATAAAAACCTTCTCATTACCTTATCATAGCTTGTCCCTATTACCGAATCTGCACTCCCGCACATGCCTGCATCGCTAATATAAAAAGTCCCGCCCGGCAGTATCCTGTCATCATTTGTCTGCACATGTGTGTGAGTACCGCAAACAGCTGCAGCTCTGGAATCTGTATAAAGTCCAAAAGCATTTTTCTCACTCGTAGCTTCCCCGTGAAAATCAACAAAATGAAAAGCATCACTTTCCTTTTCATATATATTGTCAAATGTTTTAAAAGGGCAATCGGACAAAGGCATGAAAACACGACCCATAATATTGGATACACAAATTTTGCAGCCATCCAAATACACAGTTTTACTACCTGAGCCAGGAACACCTTCAGGATAATTAGCCGGTCTCAATAAATCATCAAACTTTCCGATAAGCTCTTCTGATTCTTTTTTATCCCATATATGATTGCCACTGGTCATAATATCTATGCCCAATTTCTTAAGTTCCTTATAGACATTAAGTGTAATGCCAAAACCACTCGCTGAATTTTCCACATTTGCTATAATACAATCATAATTTTCTTTTTCGCTTATTTCCTTTATTCCGGCAGAAACGGCTTTTCGACCACTTCTGCCAATAATATCACCAATAAAAAGAATTTTCAAAACACTACTTTGCATACTCCACCGCCCGGGATTCCCTGATAAGCGTTACCTTGATCTGCCCGGGATATGTTAATTCCTCTTCAATCTTTTTCGCTATATCTTTAGTCAGTGTCACCATTCTTTCATCGTTTACATTATCAGGCTCAACAATAATCCTCAGCTCCCTGCCAGCTTGTATAGCATAAGCTTTACTCACTCCTTCAAAACCTGAAGAGAGTTCTTCAAGCTTTTCAAGCCTTTTAATGTAAGACTCCAGAACTTCTCTCCTTGCTCCGGGTCT
>DDHP01000040.1:2760-6619 GCA_002338145.1 Deferribacteraceae bacterium UBA1873
CCATGATGGGAAAGAATAGCATTGATAACCCTGTCATCTTCTTTGTATTTTTTCACAATCTCCACACCCACTTCGGTATGAGAACCCTCACTCTCCTGATCGATTGCTTTACCGATGTCATGCAAAAGCCCCATACGTTTTGCCATTTTTTCATCAAGTCCAAGCTCCGCCGCCATTATCCCGGCAATTTTCGCAACCTCTATAGAATGCCCCAAAACATTCTGACCATAACTTGTTCTGTATTTCAATCTTCCCACAAGCCTCAGCAGATCCGGGTGAATATTATGCAAACCCAGATTAAATGCAGTTTCCTCACCGACTTCATAGATATGTTTCTCAACTTCTTGTTTGCTTTTTTCATAATGTTCTTCAATACGCGAAGGATGTATCCTTCCGTCTGAAATAAGCCTTTCCAGTGTCAATTTGGCAATTTCTCTTCTGAAAGGATCGTATGAGGAAAGAATAACGGCTTCTGGCGTATCATCAACGATTATATCTACTTCAGTAACACTTTCAAAGGTTCTTATATTCCTTCCTTCCCTGCCTATAATCCTTCCTTTCATTTCATCCGACGGAAGGTTAACTGACGAAACGGCAATTTCACTGACATATTCGGGGGCACAGCGCTGAATAGAAGTGGCAATAACATTTTGAGCTTTCTTATCAGCCATACGCTTCGTTTCCTCTTCAATTTCCCTTATTTCCCTTGCCGCATCCACTTTGGCATCTTCCACCATTTCCTGCATCAGCAAGGATTTTGCCTCTTCTCTTGTCATGCCTGAAATTTTTTCAATCTCATTAATCAGCTGTAATCTAAGAGATTCGCTCTCTTCTTTTATCTTGTTTATTTCAGAAAGCTTTTGCTCATATTCCTGTTCCTTTTGAACAATCATTGATTCCTTCTGCTCCGTGAGCTCCAGTTTTTTATCAATGGCTTCTTCTTTCGACAATAGTCTTTTTTCCTGGATCTGTAGTTCCTTTTTCCGCTCTTTTATCTCTTTTTCCAGATCCTGCTTACCTTTAAAAACCAATTCTTTTGACTCTAGCTTTGCTTCCTTTACAAGCTCATTTGCTTCCCGCTTTGCTTTATTGATGATTTCATCAGCAGTTTTGTTAAGCTGCAGGTTTTCAGCTTCCAGCTTTTTCCTGATTATGTAAGCACCGGCAACAAATCCAATAATCAGTGATACAATTCCAGTAAGTATGTATAACCAGGCCATCATTTCCTCCTATATATTTTTTTTTCCGTAATTATGATATCCAACGGTATATCGTGTTCTTCCGTTTCAATATATTCCATCACCTGAAAATCGTAGGCAAAACCAACTTTCTGTTTACATGTAATGCCAGCGAGAATCTTATCATAAAATCCTTTTCCAAAGCCAATTCTGTTACAGTTCATATCAAATACCAACCCAGGGACAACAACGACATCCACTGTGGTTATATTTTCTGCTGTTAAAACAGGCTCCATTATTCCAAAAGCTCCTTTTTGCATATTTTCCTCACCTTGAAAAATACCTAATTCAATGTTTCCGTCTGTTATTTTAGGAAGGTAAATTTTCTTTCCTTTTTTGTAAAAATCAGCAATAAGCTTTTGGGTTTTTATTTCATTATCAAAACTATAGTAAAATAAAAAATTGCTATGATTGCCACAAATTGCCAGGAAGCTACTATTTACCGCTTCACTTGCACTTTCAATATAATCTTCTGGAAGGTTTCTTCGTTTTCTCCTGATACGGCTGCGCAGTTCATTCTTTTTTTCAATCGCCATATTTTTTGACTCCTTCCCACAGCCTGGACAAGCGTTGTTTGATTTTGCTCTCAAATCCGAATGAGCTTGGAGAGTAAAATATCTCATCAGATTTAAAATACATCTGTTTGACAAACTCTCCATAATCGAAAGGATATTTGTAATGAACAGGATTATGACGAATATTCTCAGGTGGATACGGATTATGGCGGCTCAGATAGTCATCAACCTTTTTACCTGCGATGTATGCTCTGTTACTTTTAGGACAGGATGCAAGATATGTTAGTAAATGTGACAGAATTATATTTCCCTCCGGAAGCCCCACTTTCATAAAAGATTCATAGCTGGCATTGGCAAACACCACAGCATCAGGAAATGCATTACCTATATCCTCGGAAGCTGATATCAACAGTCTTCTGAAAATGGTTTCAGGATCAACGCCGCATTTTACCAATTTTTTTCCCCACACTAAAGCGGCATCAGGATCACTTCCCCTTATACTTTTAATCATCGCAGACAGTAGATCATAATGCTCGTCCTCAGAATATGACATACCTGCAAGCAAATCCTCAACTTTACTAATATCCAGTAACAAAACATTATCCTTAATAGAGGATACCATCGCAGAAATTTCCAACATATTCAAAAATCTGCGGGCATCACCACCTGATGATGCAGCCAAATCTGCAAAAATTTTTTCATCATATTCAACAGAACTAACTTGATAATTTTCCTTGATATTTTCCAAAGCTTTCTCAAACAGAGACTTTAACGCTAAACTGTCCAGGGGACTAAAATTAAAGACAAGACTTCTTGATCTCAATGCTGGGGTAATCTTAAAATAGGGATTTTCCGTTGATGCACCTATAAGCTTTGCATGTTTCTCATCGATAAGATCAAGCAGCAAATCCTGCTGAACTTTGGAAAAACGGTGTATCTCATCTACAAAAATCAGCACAGGCTTGCCAAAAGACTTCGTGGAATCCACAATATATTTAAGCTCCGATGATCCCGACGAAGCTGCATGCAAACGGTAAAAAGGAAGTGATAGTGTTTCACCTATTATTTTGGCAAGACATGTTTTACCCGTACCCGGCGGGCCAACAAAAACCAGTGAATCAAAATTCCCTGATTCTGCAACGCGTCTTAGCGGAGAATTCTCACTGGTAAGGTGAGCCTGACCGGTCATTTCTTCAAATTTTTTTGGGTATATATCGTCTATAAGCCTAAATTTCATAAATATAAAAAGCCCCCGCGAGTGCCGTGTGTGCAGTCCATTTGCAGCCCTGGCTAACCAGGTTGGGGAAAATCACGGCTGCTTTAGGCTTCCCGCTCTAAAACGGGCATGCACACCACAGCCAGAATCATTTCCCCTTTTTTAGAGGTGTTGGCTCCAAATTTTCTACACGTTCACGGGCACCACAGGGGCTACCCTTTTATCCTATATTAACTTCCAGTTCGTCTAACTTGCGCTCCAACCTTTCTATGGCTTCCTTGCTCTGCTGAATCTCCTCTTTAAGCATAAAATATTCTGCAGCTATATTAAAAGCAGCCATCACTGCGACCTTAGAAGTAGTTAAAACATGAAGACTGTTTTCAATTTCTTTCATTCTGGCTTCAACATATGAGCCTATTGATTTTATATACTCATCATCGCCTTCAGTTTTAATTTTATACTTATCTCCGTATATATAAACTTCGGAAACACCCAACTGCAACACCTCTTATGGTAATCTGCCCAGCAAATTTTCAATTTTCCCAGCTATTTCTTCCCTTTCCTGCTTATACTTCTCATTCTCCTCTTTAACACTTTGTAGCTCTCTCTCAAGCTCCTCATTAGCACGCTTGAGCTGATAATACTCTTTCAGCAATGCTTCAACTTTTTCGGATAAATTATTTATATTTTCCAACATTTCCATACGATATTAATACATCATTTGAGATAATGTGTCAATAAATCTATTGTTGGTAAACTTATCGATTTATCGTATTTATAACATTTGACAAAATGTATCCCCTCCTGCATTTCCCTTATCATAGAGGGAGAAAAATAGGGGTACATCTTGCAAAAAGCGTCTTAGATTTCTGTCACCCCTGCCCTGTTAA
>DDHP01000040.1:6854-11034 GCA_002338145.1 Deferribacteraceae bacterium UBA1873
TGTTAAATGACCTTCGGTCTATCAGCTTCGCTGATATTTAACAGAGTAAACTGTTAAATGCTGCCAAAGGCAGCCCATCGAAGCTCTCTATTTTTCACTTATCTAAGTTCTGCAGAAAATTCTTTTTTAAGCCCACTGATTATTTTTTCCAAAATCCCATTAGCTTCTTCATCAGTAAGTGTTCTGTCCAGAGCTGAATAAAAGATTCTGAAAGTCAAGCTTATACTATTTTTACCTATTTTTTCACCAGAATACAGGTCATAAATATAAACATCATACACAAGTTCACTGAAATTTTTGATATATTCCAGCACATCCCCTGCAACAATATTTTTATCCACAATAACAGATAAATCTTTATAGACAAAAGGATACACGGAAAATCTCCGATAACTGTAGCTTTCCGGAAATAAATCTTTTATTATATCCTCAATAAACAGTTCAGCTATATAGACACTTTCCAGAAAGTTTTCTTTCTCCAAGATATCAGGATGGATTTGCCCCAAAAAGCCGTATTCCTTACCATTAATCTTCACAACAGCCGATTTTCCCGGGTGCAAAAAAGAATAATTTCCTGTTTTCTCATATCGCACATCCGCTTTACAGTTTGAAAGAATATTATCCACCACCCCTTTAATATGGTAAAAAGTATCCGCGCTCTCTGTAATATTCCACGATTTTGGAAAAAATCCTGCCGTGGAACAAATGGCAAGGTTGGAAAGCTGTCTTGGTATACTATTGTTTGATTGGATGAAGGTTTTTGCTATTTCAAAAAGCTTCACATTTTTAAATCCCTGGTTAAGATTTTGTTTCGCTGATGAAATAACACCAGGAAAAACAAATGTTCGAAGCGTATTCATATCTTCTGATATCGGATTCAGCAGCTTTACAAATTTATCATCATTATCAAACAAGGATAGAAATTTATCGCTCATAAAAGAATAGTTAATAACTTCACTAAAACCAAAACTTTTTAAAGAATGTTTAATATTTTTCACTTCTCTAAGGTATTTTTCCGGAGGCTTGCTGTCAGAAGGAATTTTAGGGATTGTGGCCTCTATGTTGTCATAGCCGAAAATACGAGCCACTTCCTCTGCAATGTCCTGCCAGCGGCTGATATCAACCCTGTAAGATGGCACAGTGACAGTTACCTCTGAGTTAGCCTCATCAGCATCAAAACCAAGTCTTTTAAGAATTCCTGTCATTTCTTTTTTTTCTATTTCACAGCCCAAGAATCTGTTAATCTTACCTACATTAACATCCAGTACTACCGGCACAAAAGGTTTATATGGATTACTCAAAACATCCGCAGAAGCTTCTCCACCGGCCACTTTCAAAAGCAGTGAAGCAGCATAGTCCACCATATTCAATGTATTTTCCCTGTCCACTCCCCTTTCATATCTATAGGAAGAATCTGTCTGCAGGCCAAGCTTTCTGGCTGTCATTCGAACATTTTCAGGCTTGAAATACGCACATTCAAGGAAAACATCTGTGGCGCCGGTACTTATTCCCGAATGTTGTCCTCCCATTATACCTGCTATAGCAATAGGTTTGGTCTCATCAGCGATAACAAGCATATCTTCATCAAGTTTTCTGTCTTTTCCGTCGAGTGTTTGAATCTCTTCACCTTTCCGGGCTCTTCTTACAACAATACCTCCGTCTATTTTTTTTAAATCAAAAGTATGAAGCGGCTGACCATATTCAAACAAGACGTAGTTGGTCACATCAACAATATTATTTATAGGTCTGACTCCCACCGATCTGAGTCTGTTCTGCAACCATAGAGGAGAAGGTTTAATTGTAACATTTTTAATCACTCTACCTAAATATATAGGACAATTTTCCTCATCAAGGACTTTTACATAACTTAAATCAGAACTTTTAAAATCCTCAGAAAAAACACAGTCGTAACTTTTTGTTTTCAACTCTCTGGAATATACAGCAGAAATTTCCCTGGCAATCCCCAGGATACTGAGACAATCGGCTCTATTGGGAGTTATCCCGATATCCAGGACATAATCGCCAAGACCCAGAATATCATTTACATCAGCATTAACAGGCGTATTTGCAGGCAACGGCATTATACCTTCACTCTTATCTTCCAGCCCCAATTCCGCAGCGGAACATATCATGCCAAACGATTCAACTCCACGAAGCTTAGCCTTTTTGATTTTAAGACCATTCGGCAAAACAGCGCCCACTTTAGCAAAAGGAATAATCTGACCGGTGGCAACATTATCTGCTCCGCATACAACGTCATATGTGCTGACACCGTCATCCACTTTACAAAGTGACAGTTTGTCAGCATCCGGATGTTTTTTTACATCTGCTATTTTTGCTGTAATTACTTTTTCAGCTTTTTTTAACTGTTTTATACCCTCTATTTCAAGACCTGCCATTGTAAGACGATTAGCAAGTTCATCGACCCCTATACCGGACATATCTACAAAATCATTCAACCAAGTTAAACTTACTTTCATATATAACCTCTAAAACTGTTTTAAAAACTTCAGATTATTTTCAAAAAACAAGCGCAAATCATCGATGCCATATTTTAACATGGCAATGCGCTCTATCCCCATTCCGAAAGCATATCCGCTGTATTTTTCCAAATCATATTCCACATATCTGAAAACTTCAGGATCCACCATTCCGCAACCTAAAATTTCAAGCCATCCGGTATGACTACACACCCTACAGCCTTCACCACCACAAATTACACAACCCATATCAACTTCAGCGCTGGGTTCAGTAAAAGGGAAAAAGCTTGGTCGAAATCTTACAGGGACACTGCTGCCGAACATTCTTTTGACAAACAATGTTAATGTCCCTTTTAAATCACCAAACGTCACATCTTCATCAACCAAAAGACCTTCCACCTGGTGAAACATCGGAGTATGGGTGACATCGCTATCACAACGATAAACTTTCCCGGGAGCTATAATTTTTACAGGAGGGTCATTTTTTTCCATGGTACGAACCTGAACGGGCGACGTATGGGTTCTCAGCAAGAGATCCTCTGAAATGTAAAACGTATCCTGCATATCTCTGGCAGGATGTTCTTTCGGAATATTAAGAGCTTCGAAATTATAGTAATCAGTTTCTGCTTCCGGACCGGTAGCCACTTCAAAACCCATACTTACAAATACATCCACAATTTCATCATATACCCTGGTTATGGGGTGTATTGAACCAGGATGAAAGGGAAAACCGGGCAAAGTAACATCTATGGACTCTGATTTAAGCTGAATCTTTTTCTGTTCCGCTTTCAGTATCTTTTCCTTTTTCTCATAAAGTGTTTCAAATTCACTGCGGATTTCATTTATTTTTTTACCAAAATCTGCCCTTTTATCTGCAGGAATATCCTTCATCTTTTTATTCAATGAGGATATTAAGCCTTTTTTACCCATATATTTAACTTTGACAGTATACAGCTCATCAAGATTTTCAGCATGGCTGATTTCTTCAGCAAAACCGTTAATATTGCTTAGATCAAAATCCATTTTTCACCTCAAATGACACTTAAAAACATTTAAAACGAAACTATTCAGGGATATACAGTCCGTCATAATCTTAAATTACATTGTACCAAAAACGCTAAGGAAAAATAAGTTTATTCTAAAAAAACACATTAAAGGTCTTAATATAAAAAAAAGGGTGCATAACAGCACCCCTGAAATTCAAAAAATATTTTTACGAAGAAACCTGTTTCACAAGTTTCTCAAACTCCTGTGGATAATTCACAGCAAGCTCAGAAAGAGCTTTTCTGTCAATTTCGATATTATTCTGCTTCAACAGCGACATAAACCTGCTGTAACTGAGGCCGTGCTGCCTTGCAGCAGCATTAATCCTTACAATCCACAGTCTTCTGAAATCCCTTTTTTTCTGTTTACGTCCCCTGTAAGCGTGGGCAAGGGACCTTTCTCCCACTTCACGGGCTTTTTTATAAACACTGTTATTAACGCCCCTGAAACCTTTGGCTAACTTAAGCCATTTCTTTCTTCTCTGCCTGGTTTTAAAACCGCCTTTAGCTCTTGGCACAATTATCCTCCTTCAATTACTTATACGGTATAAGTTTTTTCATATTTTGCGCATCTTGCCCTTCCAGGATGCCAGGGTGGCGTAAATTGCGCTTTCTCTTAGCGGTCTTTGAGGTGAGGATGTGCCTCAATCCCTGCTT
>DDHP01000069.1 GCA_002338145.1 Deferribacteraceae bacterium UBA1873
CATTGATTCCCAAATCCTTGATTTCATCCAAACGGTTTTCTACCCCTTGCAGGTTCCCCATATTGCTAAACACCTTGGGGTTCACCTCATACATTACAATTTCGCCCGTGGCCGGCACATTTTCAAATGGCGGTATCACGATATCAGAGCTGTCGCCACCCGAAGGCCCCGTATCAGGCTTGCCCCCTTCTTCTTCGCATGAGGTGAATACTAAAACGGTGAATAATGCAAGTACTAATTCAAATATTTTTTTCATAAGTGTGATTCTTCTAATAATACCAAATATTGTTATAATCATTCCTATTTTTCCAAAATTCCTTTATTTATTGATTTACAAGGCGTTACAAGTGGTTTTTTTGGTATGCCTTATTTTATAACTACCTCATTATCAGTAATGCTATTTTTCCCCGAGTTATCATTGTGTCATAATATATGTTCCCGAAACAGGGTCTGTGAACGACATAATCTTATGCAAAGATATGAAAATCAATAAAAAAGAAAAAATGAGTCAATAGTTTGTTTTTGTCATTGTATATGTTTATATTTGTTGTGAAAACATATAATACGACAAAGCATTATGGACACACTAGAAAGCATTGAAAATCATTTTATTAAAAATAAAGTACTGACCCTCCAAAACTTGTCACAGTATTTTAATGTTTCGGTACGGACTGTTCAGCGCATGATCAGCCCATTGGACACCATCAGGAGCTACGACCATAACGGGCGCTATTTTTCACTTGAAAAACTGGCGGGGTTTAATTCAATGGGGATCTGGGAGTATAACAATATCCATTTTTCGAGATCCGGGACATTGAAAAATACCCTGGTAGCTATCGTTAACAACTCAAGCCACGGCATGGATGCCCCGCAGATAAAGGATGTATTGGGCATGGATACCAGGAGCTTCCTTTTTCAATATAAAAATGCCAGTGGTATTAAAAGAGAAAAAGTTGGCAGTCATTACGTGTATTTCAGTTCTGGACCGGAACAGTTTTCAAAGCAATTATCAAACAGGAAACAGGGTTTGGTATCCCTGGCACAGGCGCCACTGGAGGGTACTGCCGCCATTAGTGTACTTGTGGGAACCATTAAACATCCGGATTTTACCTTTGAGCAACTGTCAAAGCATTTAGGTAAACAAGGCATAAAGATCAAACCGGGGATTATAGAAGATTTTTTTGTTTTCTATGGCATTGAAAAAAAAACGCCGGGTTCAAAGTAGTTTATTTGTTGCGTAAACTCTTAGACAATACGATAAAAAGCCTGAACCTTGCCAACGCATTTGCTTTTGCGCCTGTGCTCCATTTTAAAACCGGCAAGGAGTCCTGCCCGCGATGCCACACCAGGCTTAAGGTGCACCATACCGACACCAGGAAGATTTACCTGCTGGACATTGGCCAGTGTAAAGCGCACCGCAGCTTTATGTATTGTCCCGGCTGTGAATGTGTTTTCCCCAGTGAGGATTTTGAAAAATGGGTGCCACCCTATGCCAACGTGGGATACGATGTGATGGTACTGGCAGGCCGGTTGATATTATGTGGACACCACACGATCAATGAAACGGTTTTGGAATTAAAAAAACGCAACGTCCACATCTCATCTTCCCAGGTGGCTTACCTGGCCCAAAGATTTATTATTTACCTGTCAATACTCCATCGACAATCTGCATCACTGCTAAAGAGACACATCATTGAAAAAGGGGGCTATATCCTGCATGTCGACGGAACCTGCGATGGGGCCAGTCCACATTTGGTCAGTACAATTGACGAGGTTAGCAATTTTGTACTGGCTAACGTGAAAGTTCCCGGTGAAAGCAAAGAGCAGCTTGTTCCGTTTTTTCACCAGATCAAAGGGCAATACGGTCAGCCACTGGCCGTGAGCAGTGATATGGGACGTGGGTTGCTTACCGGCATTGCAGAGGTTTTCCCCAATGTGCCACACTTTATTTGTCATTTTCACTTTTTACGGGACATTGGTAAAGACCTGCTGGAGAAAGAATATGCACTCATTAGAAAGAAGCTTAAAAATCACAAAATATCAGCCAAATTACGCTACCGGATACGTTATGAATTTGGGGACAATCCTCAAAACATACATGTTGGTAAAATAAATCAAATTTCACAAAATACCGCACCAATCAATATGCAGGGTACTGCAGCTATAAAAGAATTTTGCCACGTTTTGTTGCTTTGGGCCTTAGACGGCAAAAAGTATGGCAACGGGTTTGGATTCCCCTTTGATCGGCCGCATATGGAGTTTTACAGGCGTATATGCTTGTTGTGGGAACATCTCAACAACCTTCAACAGAAATGCATTACGAACAAGCCAATATTCAAATGTATTACAAGGATAATAGACGACCTCGCACCATTGGTCAATGATATGCAAGGTAAGACTGCATTCCAGGGTCTTACCAAAAAACAAATCGTATTTGACAATCTGCGGCAGGCGCTCTCCATTGCACTGCCCGGTACTAACAAAGGGCTTAATGATACGGGTGAAAATATTAATATAAGAACAATCGAAGAAAGAGTAACGCAATTTAAAGACAACCTGGTTAAAACCAGGGGATATCATAAAAACGCTGCATATCAAAAATTAATCGGGCAGATTGACAAATACCGGGAAAAGTTATTCTGTGACCCGATAAAAGTATCTACCCCTGAAGGTGATACTTTTATTCAACCACAAAGGACAAACAACATTTTGGAGCAGTTCTTCAGGGGCATGAAGCGATCATACCGCAGAGCAACAGGCAATAACTCAATGCGCAAAAAGCTGCAATCCATGATAGCCGATACACCCCTGGTGAAAAACCTGGACAATCCAGCGTATATGGATATTATTTTAAACAGTAAAGAGTCTTTGGAAGATGCATTTGCAGATATAAGCCAGCAGGAAGTCATGAGAAAAATGCAGGATGCCAAAAAGGACGAAACCAAAATACCACGTAAAGTTTTATTTTTGATCAGACAAAAAGAAACAATGCAAAAGTTGCTATATTTGATAGCAAGTTAACAAATCCAAAGGGATTTTGGAAGAATAGTTTAAAAGTATAGAATTGCATTGAGAATCCATAATCTTTTTCTTCCTTGTTTTATACGAATGGGACTCCCGTTCATGCAAGTATTAGAGAAAATTCATTCTTTACGCTGAAATAGGGATCTGCTTATTAAGCGAAAATATTTCTTTTCATTTTATTGAAGTGTAAGGATGATTACTTATTGAATTCAGAATAGCAATCCTTAAACTACCAGATTTCTCCTCCCTCCATTGCGCAGAAACT
>DDHP01000087.1:0-1625 GCA_002338145.1 Deferribacteraceae bacterium UBA1873
TTATATTTTGTAAAATAAATTTAAGTGGGTTAATTAAGTATTTATCAATACAGTGTTATGTTCAGGAATCTCTATCCTTTTTATCCCATCTTTTGTTAGTATCAGACGGATTTTGTATATATGACGCTCATCATTGGAAATAAACTCTATAACAAGATTAACATGATAAACCTTTGATGCCTTTACCTTTTTCACACCATTTTTTAACATATAAAGAGAAGTGTCTGGATCATCCATTTTTTTTGTGAAATTACTCACATTAAATCTGATAATATCATTGAGTCCTTCTATTCTGTCACTAAATGAATTTAATATCTTTCTGTTGTTGAGTTTTATTTTCTTTTCATATTTCAGCACTTCTTCACCTATATACCAGGTTGATAAGCTACCCTTTGACCCTTGTAACCTCTTTGATACAATATCCTCAAGCACCTGAGGAGTTTTGATAAATCTAACCCTTTCTTTATAAAAACCGAAAAGATCAAACCTTTCCGGATCATAAATTTTATTCCTATAATCATAAACACGTTTGAAAACAAGTTTACTCTCAAAAACCTGTTTAAAAAAATCTTTAATTCGATCCTTAAACATGTAACTAATGACAAGTGCCACAAAAAAAGAGAGAGTATAATTTCCGTATTTTTTTTGGGATACAAATGCTATAGTTGTAGCGAAAATCATGGCAATACCAGCTGCAAGTGCATACAGAAAATGCCGAAATTCCACAGCATCTTCCCTGCGCTTTTGAAACAGAAATAGTATATTATAAAAATATTTTTTAAATACCGAATATCTGTATAACAATTCTTCATTACCAGCTTCATCTTCGGATGCATAAGTCATGCCATGTTGTTTTCTATACTCCACCTCCGCTTTTATTGCTTTTTGCACATATTCTGATTTATCGCTATTTCCTTTAACATACTTGTAAATTTTAAAAAGATATGTTGTCACCACAAGGCTGCTGTATTCATCAGAAAAGAAAAATAAATCTCTGAGTTTCTGTTCATCGGTCAAAACGACAAATTTCTGAAATTTCTTTATTGTACCTCGAAAAGATTCAATTTCAGAAATCAAACGTAGTAAATCAGAAGTTTCCATAGGTTTTTTTTTGACAGCTTTGGAGAAATCTCTGAGATAAGCCCGGAATGAACAAATAATAATTTTCAATTCATAATTGATATAATCTGTATGCTCCTTGATATTATCTTGTTTTTCTTGAATAAAGTGCAACAATCTATCCGCCCTACTCGTAAGATTAGGCAAATCACTTTTTGGCGTAATCAGCCGGTTATAGCTATATAAATCATCAAAAAACTGGTCGTTTGAATAATTATATTTGTTTATTCCAAGATTTCTTGGGAGAAAAAAATAGAGATTTATTCCGTATTCTGTTTTCCTTTTGGAATGATCAATTAGATACCCCAGCTTTATTTCAAACTGATTCCTGTCATGTATTCTTACCAGCTCATTAATGTCCATAAACTCTCCAATTTCTTTTCTTTTAATATAATATTTTATCACCGGAAACAACATCATTAACAGTTTAAAAAAACAATTTTAATAAAAAATTTTAGATTAATACCTCATGTATCGCTCCGAGGAACGGAGTCCCGAAGTAATCT
>DDHP01000087.1:2047-17081 GCA_002338145.1 Deferribacteraceae bacterium UBA1873
TATATTAAAAAGAATAACATAAACGCTGTAACTATTACAGGTGGTGAACCGTTAATAAGTCCTCATATTTTTGAGATAATTAAAAAATTAAAGAATATGAATATTTCTGTTAAGCTGGATACAAACGGAAGCTTTCCGGAAAAATTAAAAACACTTTTGCAAAACGATCTGTTGGATTATATAGCCCTCGATCTGAAAGGATTGAGTACCGACGACATCCAATATGTGACAAGAAATAAAAATTATACGCTTGATATCTTTTTAGAGACATTAAATGAAATAAAAACTTACAAAACTTTTAAAGGAGAAACAGTAAATTTTGAAATAAGGCACACACTTTGGAAAGCCTATTCCGCAGACGATTTTTCCCAATTTCTAAAATCTTCTAAAACAAAAAGATATCCACTTGAAAAACTACCAAAAGATAATAGTACAAAAAATCAATATCGATGGAAAAATATTAGACAAACGATTTAAAAACAATGACTTAGTCCGGGAGGCAGCTTCAAAAACGTATCTGGAAAAACTCCGGCAGGATTTGGAAAAAATGCCTTATTTTTCATTCAGATATGTAAGTTGAGCTTAATATTTTATTGGGGTTAGCTAAAAAATAATATACAAAGATATAGAAGAACAAGAACATATCGTAAGCACACTTGTATATTTGTTTGCTATATTGTTTTTTATGATAGAGATTTCTACCCGCGCACCAAACACATAGTATAACAAAAATATAATATTTCGAATAGTATTAGAAACTTTTTTACTTGACATTATGGCTCAACTTATGTAAGTAAGCGTTTGCTTACATTTTGGAGGGAAAATTGAATACTCACGAAAAAATAATTAAGGCTGCTTTTGAGCTTTTTTCCCAAAAAGGCTATCTTGGCACAACCACAAAAGAGATAGCTGCTCTTGCAGGTGTTTCAGAAATAACGCTTTTCAGACATTTTGGCTCTAAGGAAAAAATCTTCGAAGAAGTAATCAGTAATAAATCTTTTTTACTGGACTTAAAAAGCCTCCTCCCTAAAATTGCAGATCTTGATTTAAAAGATGCACTACTTGAAATAGCAACTGAAAACACCAAGAAACTTATCCTTAAAAAAGGCGCAATAAAAATATTCTTCTCAGAGGTAGACAGGTACCCTATAAAAATCAAAGAAATCCACAACAATATGTGCAATGCACAGGACAGCATTCTAATATCATTCTTTCAATCGAAAGAAGAGCTGTCAAAGCACTCTGCAGAAGATTTAATACTCATTACAAAGACAATCCGGTATATCATTTTCGGACATTTTATAGATAAAGTAATTATAAGAAACGAAGAGATAGATATGGAAAATTTTAGGAATAATTTTGCCAAAAATATAGATTTTTTAATAAATGGAATAAATTAATATCGGAGGAGACATGTTTAAGAAATTTTTTATCATTGTTACTTTTTTAGCTTTAGCATCATTGAATTCTTTTGCTCAACCTCAAGCGCCCACCCCTCACGTGGATGTGTTTGAGATAAAAGGGGCTGAGCCATTTACTTTTGAGGCTACTTATCCTGCAAAAGTAAGGGCAGTAAATACTGCAACGGTTGTGGCAAAAGTATCAGGTACTATCATGAAGCAATATGTCAATGAGGGGGATTTTGTTAACAAAGATGATATGCTTTTTAAAATCGATGATGAAGTGTACAGCGCTGAAGTTGAAGTTATAAAATCTCAGCTTGAAGTGGCGAAAGTTAAGCTTGAACAAGCAAAAACTGACTTTGCAAGAGTAAGCAAATCATACAAAGAAAATGTTGTCAGTGAACAGGATTATGATAATGCAAGGTTTGCCCTTGCACAGGCACAGGCAAATGTTGCCCTTATCAACAGTCAGCTTAAAAGAGCCCAGATAGATTTAAGTTATACAAACATTCTTGCCACAGAGAAAGGCTTTGCAGGAATCAAAATGGTTGATATAGGTGATTACGTAACACCTGGCACACCTGTCATTCAACTTACCGACAGTACAAAGGTATATGTAGACTTTTCTCTACCTGACAGAGATTTCGAAAAAATAAGAACCTCATTAAATGATTTATCAAACATTACAATGGGGATTCAAAATAAACAATATTTAAGCGGTAAAATCACATTTATTGATTCCAAGATGGATGAGAGAACATCTACAGTTAAGGTAAGAGCACTTTATGACAATAAGGAACGTGTGTTAACACCTGGAATGTTTATAAGATTAAATTTAAACATATCCACAAGTGAGCAACTGGTAAAACTCCCCCAAAAGGCAATACTTCAAAATCCTAACGGGATAGTTTGCTTTGCTATTGACGATAACAATACTGTAAATGTTAAACCGGTTCAGATTGTAGAAAGTAAAAATGACTTTTACTTTGTAAAAGGCCCGTTCAAACCTAATGAAAAAATTGTTCTCAACAACTTTTTTAGGATAAAACCAGGGGCAAAAGTCATAGTAGATAAAATTATACAACAAGAGGAAAATTAATTATGTTCTCAAAATTTTTCATAGAAAGACCAAGATTTTCTACAGTAATTGCTATATCAATAATATTGATGGGGGTTATTGCTATACAAAATCTTCCTGTAAAAGAATACCCTACGCTTACACCCCCACAGATAATGATTTCGACACAATATCCCGGCGCCGATGCCGATACTATTTCAAAAACAGTGGCAGCACCCATTGAAGAAGCGATAAATGGAGTCAATGATTTGCTTTATATGACAAGTACAGCTTCAAATGGGAATATTAATATAAGCGCATACTTTGAAGTTGGAACCGACCCTGACCTTGCAAAAGTAGATATAAACAACAGAATCCAGACAGCGTTAAGTACGTTACCTGAGGCAGTCAGAAGACAGGGGATTGAGGTTACAGAAAGATCACCTGACATTCTGAAGGTATTTGCTTTTGTATCAGAAGGTGAAAAAAGAACCGACACTGAAATAAGCAATTATGTCCAGATTAATGTTCTTGATGATCTTAAAAGAATTACCGGGGTTGGGGATGCAATGATTTTTGGCAATAGAAAATATTCAATGCGAATCTGGCTCAAACCGGACAAACTTGCTTCACTAAATTTGACCCCGGTTGATGTATTCAATGCTATATCATCTCAAAACGCTGAAAACCCCGCCGGCGGGATAGCTAATGAACCTCTAAAGGAGAAAAAGGCATACAGCTATATTGTAAAAGGGGAAGGAAGACTCAAAGATGTAAAAGAATTTGAAAATATAATCATCAGGTCTAACAGCGACGGATCTTCTGTAAAAGTAAAAGATGTGGCAAATGTCGAGCTTGATTCTGAAAATTATTATATTAAGTCTAGTTTTAATGGTCAGCCGGCTATTGCTATGGGTGTTTTCCTCGCTCCGGGGGCAAATGCCCTTGAAGTCTCAAAAGCAGTGGATCAAACAGTCAAGGAAGCTTCGGAGTTTTTCCCTGAAGATTTAAAGTATCATGTTCCCTACGACCCTACTATTTTTATCAATGAATCATTACATGAAGTGGTTATGACGCTTTTGATTGCCGTGGTCTTAGTGGTGTTTGTAATCTATATTTTTCTTGGTTCTCTCAGAGCAACTATTATTCCGCTATTAGCCATACCTGTATCTATAATAGGTACATTTGCCGGGCTTTATGCTTTGGGTTTCTCTATTAACCTTCTTTCACTTTTTGGGCTTATACTTGCAATAGGGCTTGTGGTGGATGATGCAATCATAGTTATTGAAAATGTAGAGCGGGTTATGAGGGAGGAGAAATTAGAAAAGAAAGAAGCTACAGTAAAAGCTATGAGTGAAATAACAACCCCAATTATTGCCATAGTTTTGGTTCTGTCAGCGGTATTTATCCCTGCTTCTTTTATACAAGGGTTCAGTGGTGAAATGTTTAAGCAATTTGCCATAACAATTTCTATATCAATGGCCATTAGTGGTATTGTGGCACTAACCCTTACCCCTGCCCTTTGTGCCATGTTTTTAAGGGAGTCAGAAAAAAAAGCCATTCTCCCCATCAGGATTTTTCAAGCCTTTTTTGAAAGAGCTACACGGGGTTTTACTAAAGGTGTAAAATTAGTTATAAAAACATCGATTATTAGTATCATAATTTTTGGTATAATGATTTTTGTTACTTACAGAATTTACACTAAGATTCCAACCGGTTTGGTGCCATTAGAGGATAAAGGTTCAATATTGACAATGACTTATCTTATGCCGGGCTCATCCCTGCAAAGTACCCGTGATGTTGTATACAATGAAGTGGAGAAAGCGTATTTAGCAAGCGAATATGTAGATAGAGAAATGTCAGTTGTGGGAATTGATTTTGCTTCTTTTGCATACAAAACGGATTCTGCAATTACATTCACAAACTTAACAGATTGGAGTGAGCGACAAGATAAGGGCGAGTCCTCAATGGCGATTGCAGGAGACTATATGAAGCGATTTTCAAAGAGTAAAGAAGCCCTTATTTATGCTGTAAACCCCCCACCAATAATAGGGATGAGTATTACAGGTGGCTTTGAAATGTATGTAGAGGATAGAACGGGTGGTGATATCCAAACATTAAACAAATATATCCAGGAAATTGTTGCTAAGGCAAACCAAAGAGAGGAATTGACGGGGGTACGTACCACTTTGAATACAAATGTTCCCCAATACAAGATAGAAGTAGACAGAGAAAAAGCACGGGCACATGGTGTATCCATTCAGGATGTTTACCGGACAATACAACTTACATTTGCAAAAGGTTATGTAAATGACTTAAACCTATACGGAAGAACATACCACGTAAATATTGAATCTGCAGGAAATTTTAGGAACAATATAGACGATTACAGGAATGTATTTGTCAGGTCAGCCTCAGGAGAGCTTGTTCCTTTGAGTGCACTGATAAACCTAAAAAGAATCATTTCGGCTTCTGTTACAGAAAGATTTAATATGTTTCCCGCTGCAAAATTACTTGGTGACCCGGAGCCTGGATATTCTTCCGGTGATGCAATGAATGCTATAAAAGAGGTCGCCGACGAGGTGCTTCCGGAAGGTTTTACAACAGCATGGGCAGGTACATCTTTACAGGAGGCCAAAGTCAAGCGGTCAGGAAACACTGCATATATTTTCTCTGTAATCTTTGTACTGCTTATCTTAGTTGCATTATATGAAAGCTGGATGGCACCTCTTTCAATTGTAATGTCCATACCATTTGCGATTTTTGGTGCAGTCTTAGGTATATTCTTTTTCAACCTTGAAAATGATATATATCTACAGGTAGGAATTCTCACACTGATTGGTCTTTCGGCAAAAAATGCTATTCTGATAGTGGAATTTGCGGAAGAAAATTACAAACAAAAAGGAATGAATATATTTGATGCAGTAATTGAAGCTGCAAGGATAAGGTTCCGGCCGATTGTTATGACCTCATTTGCATTTATTGCGGGAACGGTTCCTCTTGTCATTAGTAGTGGTGCAGGTGCAAACAGCAGACATATTATCGGACACACTGTTGTGTGGGGGATGGTAGCGGCGACTCTTATCGGCGTATTTTTCATCCCATTATTTTACTATCTTGTAATAAAATTAAAAAATATGTTTAATAGGAAGTGATATGAAAAAGTTAGTAATAATACTGATATCATTCAGCATAATTTCTTGTTCATTTGCTCCGAAATATAGCAGACCGACGGTAGATCTGCCTGCAAGTGATAATGAAACAACTGATAACCAAACAGTTGATAATAAAACTGGTGCGTTTATCAATAAGAAGTGGTGGAAAAATTTTGAAAATGAAAAGTTAAACAAGCTAGTAGAAGAATCGTTAAAAAACAATGACAACCTAATGCTTGCTTATGAAAGGATAAATGAGTTTGAAGCAGCCTTTCGTCTTTCAAGGGCGAATCTTTATCCATCAATAAACGCAAATGCTTCTGCAGGTAGATTTCAGACAAGTGATGAAGCCTCAGCAACAGGGAACGGCTTACTTGAAAACGATTACAGCCTTTCGGGATCTGCAATCTTTGAGGCCGATATTTTTGGCAAACTAAGGAATAGAAGTAAAGCGCAGAAGGCTTTACTTCTTGCTCAAAAGAATTACGCTGATACAATAAAACTAAGAATCATATCTGACACTATTTCCACATATTTTGAGATTTGCTCAGCTGATCTGCAGATAAATACATTGAATAATATTATTGATAACTATAAAAGAAGTTTCAATTATAGAAAAAAACAGTATAGAAATGGTCTTGTAAACAGCTTAATAGTCAAGCAGCAGGAAGCACAACTGAATAATTCATACTTGTCACTGGAAAACATAACAGGCAGCAAAAAAATGCTTGAGAATTCCTTATCGTTACTCTTAGGTAAAGAACCTAAAGAAATGTTTAACACAAAGTCAATATCCTGCACAGATCTTCCCGAACCATTAAGACTTCCCGCTATGCTCCCTTCAAAAATAATTGAAAACAGACCGGATATCGTGAGCGCTGAAGAAAATTTAAAAGCTGCAAACTTTGAAATCGGTGTAGCAAAAGCTGCTTATTTCCCTACCATATCACTTACAGGTACATTCGGTTTTGAAAGTTATGAATTTTCCAATTTTATGCAGTCTTCTGCAGAATTCTGGAATATCGGTGGAAACCTTACAACGCCAATATTTGATTTCGGAAGAATCAAAGCAAATGTAAAAATTGCAAATTCCAGACAAAAGCAGGCACTTATAAACTATATATATACTGTAAAAAATGCTTTTAAAGAGATTCACGATGCATTTATACAGTTAGAAAATATCCAAAACAAAATAGAACGTCAGAAAACATTGATAGCAGATTATAAGGAAATTTTGAATATTTCTATAAAACAGTACGAAAATGGCATGATTGATTATATAAATGTTATAGATGCCAGGAGAAATCTGGAGAATCTTTATCTTGACTTAATCAGCTTGAACAAGGAATATCTGAAACAACAGGTATTTTTATACAAGGCAATGGGTATAATTTAAGAAAAATCTCTCCTCTCAATCTCCCTTATATTAAGGGAGATTGAGAATGCTCTACTAAAAGCTGTTACTGGTAGAACTTTTGCTAATCAGCTGCTCTGTCACATCCCTCCAAATAAGAGTTTTTAATAAATAAAAAAGTCATTCCGTAGCTTCACCTTTAGGCTGGAAAATTTTCGCAAACAGTTACGGAATGACAGCTATAGTAAATCACTGATAAATTGTCACACTGTAGAATCTGTCAAAGGACATAATATATATTGGATGTTTGGCAACATATTTACCAGTCTCTGGCTGGTGCTAACCGCAGGCAACCACTTGGCTCAGTGTCTTGTTTTTAATAGTGTAGTGACTTCCCAGGTAAAAACTAAATATAAAACTTGAATAAAGTAGGCGCATGTATTTTGGAAAACTACATCAACAGATGTTTTTTCTTTGTGCCACATCAACCTTTCCCTAATTTAGGAGAAGGAACTTTTGTCTCCCCCTATTTTAGGGGGAGATTAAGAGGGGGTACATTAATTTTGGCACCTCTAGCGAAGTCGATGGATCTCTTTACTAAATAACAGTAGAGATTTCTCCACTCCACTCCGTTCCGGTCGAAATGACAAAAAGTTGTCACCCCTGCCCTGCTAAATGACCTTCGCTCTATCAGCTTCGGAGATGGATTTAACAGGGCGAGCGAAACGAAGTGGAACTGAGGAATTTCTATTCTTATTACAACAAATATATATGCGTTTCTGCTTAGTTGCAATAAAACAAGGCAGAAATGATTTTCCGCCCCAACTTTAATTTTATATACTGCATGCAGTGAGATTATTTTTTCTGTTCGCCATGCATGAGATTACACTATCAAGCGAATTTACACTGGCTTTATCAGTGAAAATCATAGGGATATTGTTCTTTTTACATGTTTGTTTGGCACTCTGCACCATTTTATGACTGGCATTGTCCACCATAAAAATTACAGCATCACTGTCTTTCAGGCATTTGTTGCAATTTGTGCAGTGTGTATTAAGTACACGGGTTTTGCATCCATGTTTTTTGCCCACTCTTTTATATTCTTTTTCCAGTCTTTTTAAGCCGCCTAATATATATACATTCATAGATACCCCTTTCTAAAATTATTTTAAGACTATTTAAATCTTATTATTTATCATAGCACAAAATAATATTGTGTCAATAAAAATATTAGAACTATCTAACTTTTTTTTAGTATCATACATTTCTGTCTATTTACTTGTTTTTGTAAATTCAGGGTAGGCTTCCATTCCGCATTCGATAAAATCGAGCCCTTCGTACTCTTCCTCTTCACCCACACGAATGCCTATGATAAATTTCAGAATAAGCCATACTACGGAGCTGACTGCAAAAACCCATCCAAAAATACTCAAAGCACCTACTAACTGAATCCCCAACGATGCATCGGAATTTGTTATTGGAACCGCAATCAGACCCCAAATGCCTGTAACTCCATGTACGGATATTGCACCCACGGGATCATCTATTTTCAACGTTTTATCTATAAAGATAATGGAAAAAACTACAATAATCCCTCCTGCAGCACCTATGAGTGTTGCTCCCAAAGCTGATGGTGATGAAGGACCTGCCGTGATAGCAACAAGGCCGGCTAATGCACCGTTTAATATCATTGTTAAATCTGCCTTCTTAAACAGTATTGTTGCTATAATAAGAGCAGCAACGACCCCGCCTGCTGCCGCTGCATTGGTGTTTACAAAAACCTGAGCTACATTGTTGGCTGAAGCAATATCGGACATTTTTAGCTCAGAACCGCCATTAAAACCGAACCACCCCATCCACAATATAAATGTACCAAGTGTTGCAAGCGGAAGATTAGCGCCGGGAATAGCATTCACTTGTCCTTTGGGGCCATATTTCCCCTTTCTTGGACCCAAAAAAATGGCGCCTGAGAGGGCAGCTGACGCTCCGGCAAGATGAACGATACCAGAGCCTGCATAGTCTGAGAATCCCATTGCACTCAACCATCCTCCGCCCCATGTCCAGAAACCTTCCACAGGGTAAATGAAACCGGTCAGTAAAACAGAGAAAATGACAAATGCCCATAATTTCATCCTTTCAGCAACTGCGCCGGAAACTATTGACATCGCAGTGGCAACAAAAACCACCTGGAAAAAGAAGTCTGACCTTGCCGAATAGTAGGGAGCAGTCTCACCACCGAATAGAATATCTGTAGCAGTATTTTCTGAGCCTATCAAAAAACCAAAGTTTGGCAAAATCCCTCCGGCATTGCTTGAATACATAATATAGTAACCTATTAGCAAATACATTACACATGCCATTGCAAACAGAACAACATTCTTTGTTAAAATAACCGTTGTATTTTTAGACCTGACGAGACCAGCTTCAAGCATAGCAAAACCAGCCGCCATCCACATAACGAACGCGCCACATATTAAAAAATAAAATGTATCAACTGCATAACTTAATTGTGTAAAACTTTCCATATCTCATACCTCCGAAAATTTATATTATAATGCTTCTATCCCTTTTTCCCCGGTTCGGATACGAACAGCTTCCTCCACTGGAAAAACAAATACTTTACCGTCACCAATACGACCGGTCTTTGCAGAAAAGACAATTTTTTCCACTACAATTTCCACCTGGTCATCTGCAACAACAACCTCAACCTGCACTTTCGGAACAAAATCGATTTTGTATTCTGCTCCGCGGTAAAGCTCGCTATGACCTTTCTGCCTGCCGTAGCCCTTGACTTCGTTTACTGTCATGCCGATTATACCAATCTCCATCAGGGCATTTTTGACATCATCAAGCTTGTGTGGTTTTAGAATTCCTCTGATAAGTTTCATTAAAACCTCCTGCTTTGTTTTATTTATTCAAAGCAACAAAAAGGCCAAGTTGATAACCAATTGGTAAATATTATAATTTTTCATAAAATACTATATAAAAAAGTTTTATATGACTATATTTTAATCAATTATCGAAAACTTGATTATTTTTTAATCATGCAAGAGCTTTTAATAAATAAAGGAAAAAAGTATAATTATCAAAATTTAGGTATCACCAATATTTCAGTTCAGGTCCGGAAACCGAAAAACGTCAGTGCCATGCGATGTCTATTTCATATCTATTTATTATAAGCAGAAATGCATATATATTTGTTATATAAGAATAGAGATTTCTCGGTTCCACTTCGTTTCACTCGCCCTGTTAAATCCATCTCCGATGGACTGCCTTCGGCAATATTTAAATAGGTTTACCCTGTTAAATATCAGCTTTGCTGATAAACCGAAGGTCATTTAACAGAGCAAGGGTGACAAGTATCAAATGTGTCATCTTGAGCGGAGCAAAGCGAAGTCGAGAGATCTCTACCGTTGTTTGACAAAAAACCTTTCTGTTTTACTCAGGACGATAATTTTGTCATTTCGACCGAAACGGAGTGGAGTGGAGAGATCTCTTTTACTTAATCCTATATGCTAAATAAATATACAGTTATGCTTAGTAATTGCCTTTTCTGCGATTCTTTTGTATTTGGTTTTTTCAATTTGTTAATGATATGTGAACATGAGCTATTAGGTTTATATTTACATTTTTATTTAAGTGGAAAAAACAACACGTTTTAGTAAAACTTACCGTTACTGACTTGTTATAAACACTGTAAAAACAGAATTATGGATTAATATTGTCATTTTTTAATATAATTGAGACAGAAACTATGCGATATATCAAACATTTTTCTATTGCAATATTTTGAACTTAATTATAATATTATTAAAATGTACATAGGGAGGTATCTATGTTTTCCAGAAAGTTGTTATTAATGCTTACAAGTTTTTTGCTTGTTTTTGCATTTAGTTTTTCCGCTTATGCGGAGAATGTTATCAAATTGGGGTGTGCCATTTCTTTTACAGGTTCAAAGAGCAGAACCGGTAAGCTTTATGTGGATTCCTACAAATTTGCCGTAGACAAAGTTAATGAAATGGGTGGAGTTAATGTGAACGGCAAAAACTACAAGTTTGAACTGGTATTCTACGATGACAAAAGTGACCCGACGGAAAGTGCCAGATTGGTTGAAAAGCTGATAACTGTAGATAAGGTTGACTTCTTATTAGGCCCCTACAGCAGTGGTATAACAATTCCAAGTAGTATTGTTGCCAGAAGATACCGCATTCCAATGATAGAAGGTGGCGGTGCTTCCAGTAAGATATTTGATAAAGGCAATAAATATATTTTTGGAACTTTGCCAAGAGCGGGAGACTATTTCAGATCTACGTTAGAGTTTCTGACAAAGCAGGATCCCAGGCCGGAGAAAATAGCTATTCTTTATGCTGATGATAAATTTGATGTGAGTGTTGGAGAGGGTGCGAAAGCCATTGCTGAAGAGATGGGATTTGAAGTGGTTGAGTTTGAAAAGTATTCCGAAGGTGCTTCCGATTTTACTTCAGCCATTACAAAGGCTAAGAAAGCAGGAGCCGAAGCAACCCTTGTTGCCGGGCATACCGAAGAAGCTATTAATTTTATCCAGCAGTCTAAAGAGCTGAATTATTCACCAAATCTTCTTGCTTTGACAGTCGGACCATCCGAGGCCGATTTCAGAAAAGCTTTGGGTAAAGATGCAAACTATATTTACGGTGTTGCTTCCTGGTCTGCTGAAATGAATTTTGAAGGAACATTGTTCGAAGACACCCAGGCTTTTGTTAAGCAGTTTACGGACAAATTCGGTTATGACCCGGATTATCATAATGCATCCGGTGTTGCAGATGTAGCTATATATAAAGACGCTGTAGAAAGAGCAAATTCCCTGGATCCGCAAAAGGTAAGGGATGCAGTTGCCGCTACTTCCGGTCTGAAAACGATATACGGACCGGTGGATTTCATGGATAACGGTCAAATTATAGGCTCAAGTGTTGTCCTGCAGATTTTGGACGGCAAAGTCAGGCAGGTCTATCCGGCAAGCGGGTATGATGCTGTTTATCCGATGCCCGAATGGGATAAAAGATAAACAATAGCTTATGATACCCCGATTAAAAGTCGGGGTATCTTATTTTATTTTTTAATCGGAGAAGAATATGCTTACTCAGATACTCATAAACGGTATTCTCAAGGGCGGTCTGTATGCGCTGATGGCTATGGGAATGTCGCTGATTTGGGGAGTTATGAACATAATCAACATTGCACATGGCTCTTTTATTATGCTGGGTGCTTATACCACATATTGGTTTTTTACCCTTTATGGAATGGATCCTTTTGTTAGTATACTGCTTTCAATGGTTTTAATATTTTTCTTAGGTTTTTTTATACAAAAATACATTATTAATTTTGTTATAGGCGCCAGCTTATTTATCACCCTTTTACTTGCTTTCGGTATAGAAATTCTGATTAATAATCTGGCTTTGCTCTTCTGGACTGCTGACGTTAAAAGTGTACAGGTGACATATGGAGGTGCCAATACTGAAATATTGGGTGCTGTTATTCCCACTGTCAGGCTTTTGGCCTTTTTGCTGGCAATAGCTGTATCAGTAATTCTTTTTATAATTATGAATAAAACGTGGCTGGGAAGGGCAATCAGAAGCACCGCTCAGGATCTGGAAGCGGCGAGACTTAATGGTGTGAATGTTGGGAACATTTATTCGATTACATTTGGAATCGGGACTGCAGTGGCAGCGGCAGCAGGTACACTCTGGGCAGTAATTTTCCCCATAAGTCCGACAATGGGCGGGCATCTTACGTTAAAATCCTTTGTCGTAACCATTATCGGAGGACTGGGAACTATGATGGGACCTTTGGTGGGAGGATTGTCCCTGGGAATAGTGGAGTCCCTGGGCACAAACTGGTTTGGTTCGACTTTTGAAAACCTGATCAGCTTTACAATATTGGTACTTGTTTTGATATTTAAACCAAACGGTATTCTTGGGAAAAAGGAATGATATTATGAAGGGGACATTGTTCGGATTTGCTCTAATTATAATAATCGGTATATTTGTACCTTTTACTGCGGGTAATTTTACAATAAGGCTTGCAACGGATATAGTAATTTTTGCAATCCTTGCCAGCAGCTGGAATATTATAGGCGGCTACACAGGCTATGCCTCATTTGGAAATATCGTTTTCTTCGGTGTAGGGGCATATGCTACGGCAGTTTTAATGTCAAAAGCCGGTCTGGGTTTTTATCCAGCTCTTATTTTAAGTGGACTGATAGCCTGTGTTTACGGTTTTGCCATAGGCTTTCCCATACTAAGATTAAAAGGACATTATTTTGCCATTGCAACGCTTGGTCTGGCTGAGGCGACAAAAGCTCTGGTACAGAACCTCGGTTTAACCGAAGGAAATTCAGGGATGTATCTGCCCATGCCTGAAATGGGAATAGATGCATCATATATGTTTTTTTACTTTAATGCTTTGGGGATTTTATTGATACTGTTGATTGTCATGTATTTTATACTTAATTCGAAGCTCGGGTACGGTTTTGTTGCAATCAGGGAAGATGAGGATGCTGCGGATTCCCTGGGTATAAACACTACAATCTTTAAAAGCATATCTTTTGGTTTAAGCGGTCTTTTCACCGGAATGGCGGGCAGTGTTTACGCATATCAACAGGGATTTATTAAGCCGGAACCCGTTTTTATAGTGACCAAGACCGTTAAGATGATTGTTATGGCTGTTTTTGGCGGTGTTGGCAGTTTGTTCGGCCCCGTTATCGGAGCTGTCTCAATTGAATTGATTTCAAATTATCTGTCGGAGCATTTTCTGGTGATACATACAATATTTTTCGGCAGCATAATAATTCTTGCCGTAATTTTTGCCCCAAAAGGAATTATGGATATTATTACAGCAAGAAAGAAACTGGGTTTGAGTTATTTTCTTGAAAATATCAGAAAGAACAGAGTGTGAATTATGGCTGAGAGAAAAGTAGTACTTGAAGGAAAAGAACTTACAAAAGATTTTAAAGGTTTGAGAGCCAATGAAAATGTCAGTTTTAAACTCTTTGAAGGTGAAATTCTGGGGCTAATAGGCCCGAACGGAGCAGGTAAGACAACCCTGGTTAATATGCTAAGCGGAACACTGTCAATAACAAGCGGCGATGTCATTTATAACGACAGATCAATCAAAGGACTGAAGCCTTATCAGATAGGAAGACTTGGATTGATCAGAACCTATCAGATAGTGAAACCGTTTCCGGGGATGTCTGTACTGGAAAATATTTCCGTTGGTGCAATGTTCGGCTCAAAAGATAAAGTATACAGCTCCAAGGAATCTAAGGAAAAAGCGGAAGAGATTGCTGATTTTGTGGGCCTGAGTGATCTTAAAAACCAGCGTGCCGACCAGCTTAATATCGCTGCCAAAAAACGGCTGGAGATTGCAAAAGCGCTGGCGGCAAGACCTAACGTTGTGCTTTTTGATGAAGTTATGGCGGGTCTGAATCATAAAGAGATAGATTCGGCTGTTCAAGCTTATTAAGAAAGATCAGGGATACAGGCATTTCTATTATTGTTATTGAGCATGTTATGAGAGCTATCAAGGCTATTTCGGACAGAATTTTTGTCCTGCACCATGGTGTAAAAATAGCCGAAGGTGAACCTGATGATGTTCTTAGTGACGAAGAAGTTATTAAAGCTTATCTTGGTAAGCGATATAAACAATTGGTATCGTGAGAGGTTTGTAGATGTTTTCTGTTAAAAATCTAAATGCAGGTTATGGTGATGTGCAGGTTTTGTGGGACTTGAGTTTTTCCATAGATGAGCCTAAAATTCTTGCAATTGTCGGCTCAAATGGGGCCGGTAAAACAACACTCCTGAGGACAATTTCCGGGGTGATAAAGCCGAAAAGTGGAGAAATTCTTTTTAAAGGTGAGCGTATAGATGGCAGCTCTTCTCATCATATAGTCCAGAAAGGTATTATTCACGTGCCCGAAGGCAGGCGTTTGTTTCCTGAATTAACCGTTGATGAAAATCTTTTAATGGGGGCATACGCCAGAAGAAAGGGAAAAAATTTGCAGAAAAGTTTGGATGAAATTTACGAACTTTTC
>DDHP01000087.1:17310-17511 GCA_002338145.1 Deferribacteraceae bacterium UBA1873
GAAATTTACGAACTTTTCCCCCGTTTGGCTGAGCGTAAAAAACAAAAAGCCGGAAGTCTTTCCGGCGGTGAGCAGCAGATGGCAGCCATTGCCAGAGGGCTTATGGGCGATCCTGAAATACTTCTTATCGATGAAATGTCTCTGGGGCTAGCGCCTCTTATAGTTGACAATCTCGTTGATGTTGTCAGTATGATTTATGAA
>DDHP01000087.1:17559-17917 GCA_002338145.1 Deferribacteraceae bacterium UBA1873
ATGAAATTTACGAACTTTTCCCCCGCCTGGGCGAACGCAAAAAGCAGAAAGCCGGAAGTCTCTCCGGTGGTGAGCAGCAGATGGCAGCAATTGCCAGAGGTCTTATGGGTGATCCTGAAATACTTCTTATTGATGAGATGTCTTTGGGGCTTGCGCCCCTTATTGTTGACAATCTCGTTGACGTTGTCAGTATGATTTATGAAAGGGGGGCAACTGTCATGCTTATTGAGCAGGATGTGCAATTGGCATTGGAAAATTCTCATTATGCCTATATAATGGATACAGGACGTATTGTAAAAGAAGGGGAATCTAAGGAGCTGCTTGATGACCCTGAAATTAAAGATATTTATTTGGGTGT
>DDHP01000087.1:18208-23613 GCA_002338145.1 Deferribacteraceae bacterium UBA1873
GCTGTTACTGTTAATAAAGATGAATTTCTTCCCAAAGTTATAGAACTGATGAAGGAGAATGATATAAGGCATGTGCCTGTAATGGATGGAGACAAGCTTGTTGGAATAATTTCCGACAGGAATATTAAGGACTATCTACCTTCTAGTTCTACTACACTGGATGTTTTTGAAATTCATTATCTGATAGGCAAAGTTAAAGCCTCAAAGATAATGAAGAAAAACGTTATTACAGCTGAACCTTACACACCTATTGAGGATGCTGCAAAGCTTTTGTATGACAATAAAATAAGTGCTTTGCCTATTTTAGATGACGGACTGCTTGTGGGTATTGTTACCGATAGGGATGTTTACAGGGCATTAATCAGTATTACCGGTGTGGAATCAAAAGAAGCCGGTTACAGAGTTTATTGTGAAATTGAAGACAGGCCGGGTACTATAAGAGAAGTTGCCGATATTATAAGATCATACGGTTTTGGTATCGAAAGTATCCTTTCATCGCATACCCTTACAGAAAGCGGAAAAAGGAAAGTTGTAATCAGAACAAGAGGCAAGGGGGACTTTGAAAAGATGGAGGATGCCGTCAAAAAAGAACACCCGGATGCTATTATTGCTTAAATTCGTTTTGTATTTTGTTTAATAATAGTTTTGAGACGGCAAACTGCTTTGCTATTCTGCAGCTTCTGCCGCCTTTTTCTATTGCAAAATTTTCCGCTTCTTTCTTCCAGTCTTTGTTTAAGATTACAGAATATTTTTTTAAATAGTGTTCTGCAACATTAAGATAAATTTCTTTTGAGATGGGATAAAAGCCCACGACCAATCCGAATCTTGAGTATAGGGAAATTCTCTCATTCGTTTCATCCCGTGAATATATATCATTTATATCATAAGAGTGATCACTGATAATGTGTCTTTTGTTGGTTGTCATTATATACATCACATTGGAGGGGGTTTTTTCCAACCCCCCTTCCAGTATCGATTTAAACTGTCTGTAATTCTTATCATCCCGGTCGAATGAAATATCGTCAAAATAGAGAATAAATTTTAAATTATTTTCTTTTCTCAGTATTTTGTATAACCTGAAGACATCCCTTAAACTGTCATCGGTAAACTCAATTACCCTTAGTCCTTTTTTAAAATATTTGTCTGTAAACAGCTTTACGAGTGATGATTTACCACTTCCTCTTTCACCCCACAGCAAAACATTTAAAAAAGGTTTATCCTCCAAAAACAGATTAAAGTTTGCAGCCAGCAGATTTTTCTGTTCTTCCAAATACAGAAGATCGCTATCTTCCACTTTTTCAATTTCATCGATGTTTTCCAGATTACCGTCAGACCACCTGAAGGCTGCAAACCTTTCAAAATCCGGCATTTTGTTATTTTCCTACATCATTTCTGCATAAGTCTTGGCAAAATACGTCAATATGAGATCAGCACCTGCCCTTTTCATTGATGTAAGTGTTTCAGGAATGACTTTTTCTTTTTCAAAATATCCCTTTTCAATAGCATTCATAATCATGGAGTATTCGCCACTTACATTGTATGCGGCAAGAGGCATGTTGTAGTGCTCTTTCATATCTCTGATAATATCCAGATATGAGAGGGCAGGTTTTACCATTATAATGTCTGCACCTTCTGCTATATCCAGTTCGGCTTCTCTTATTGCCTCCAATCTGTTTGGGGGATCCATCTGATAAGTTCTCCTGTCACCGAATTGCGGGACACTTTCTGCAGCATCACGGAAAGGACCGTAGTATGCTGAGGCGTACTTGGCTGAATAGCTCATTATGGGAATGTTGTGAAATCCGTTATCATCCAGTATATCCCTTATTGCCTCGACCCTTCCGTCCATCATGTCACTGGGAGCAACCATATCCACACCGGCTTTTGCGTGTGTCAGAGCTTCCATACTTAATACTTTCAGTGTTTCGTCGTTGTCAACATCTTTATCTTTTATTATTCCACAGTGCCCGTGGTCTGTGTACTCGCACATACAGACATCGGTTATTACATATAAATTTGACGTATTTTCCTTAATGGCTTTGACAGCCTTTTGAATCACACCGTTTTCGTTGTAAGCCTCAGACCCTTTACTGTCCTTGTGTTCCGGAATACCGAAAAGGATAACTGCGGGCACGCCAAGTTTTTCCAGCTGGATGCATTCCTTTACGGTATTTTCTATGCACATCTGATAGATTCCCGGCATTGACGGGATTTCCTTTTTTACATTGGGCTTTTCCACAACAAACATCGGGTATATAAGATCATCCAGACTCAGTTTTGTTTCTCTCACCATTTTTCTTATTGTCTCATTTTTTCTCAACCTTCTTGGTCTGATAACGGGGAAGTTCATAATGTTCCTCCTGACAGTTTATTTTTTTCATCATTAATTTTGCATATCAATTCAACCATATCATTCACAGTGTATTTATTTGGGTATACAGCATTTATACCGTTTTCCTGAAGATAACTGAATGTTGTTCTGCCGATAACCACAGTTTCCTTTATTGTATCTGGTATTTTTGTCTGTGAAAGAAAACTCCGGGCTGCTGAAGGGGAAGCAAAAGTGATGCAATCTATCAAATTTCCCTGAATAAAACCGGAAATAAATCCCCGGGGGTATTGTATGCCTATCGTTTCATAAACAACAGGGCTCTCAACTATTGCCTTTTTCGATACTAAAAAATTTTTCAGTGTATTGCTTGTTTTTTTCGGGCCGGGGATAAGAAACTTCATCCCGTTGATTTCCCTGTTCATAAATTTTTTGACAAGACCTTCTCCGCTGTAGTCCTCCGGGATTAAATTTACATCAAAACCTTCCCTTTCTATTGCTTCGGCAGTTTTTTTGCCTACTGCAGCTATTTTACCGAATTTTATACTGTTGATATATTTTTTAAAATAGTTAAATGCGTTGGAGCTAGTGAAGATAAGGTAATCAAATGCCTTGTTTTTAATTTCACATTCAACCGGCACAGTTTCAATCATAGGCAGAATGAACGGGTACAAACCGCGGGAAGAAAGCAGATTGACAAACTCCGCGGACTGTTCCGGCTGGCGGGTTATAAGGATTCTGTTGAGGAGTTTTTCACTATTCTTCATGATATATGTTGGCCAAAATTTCCCTTCCGCCTGCATTTAAAATTTCCTTTGCGAGGCTTATTCCCATAGATTCAGCATTCTCCACGCTATCTTCAACTTCTCTGTAGATATATTCTTTTGCGTCCAAAGAGGAAACCATTCCCATCAGTTTGAGTTTGCTGCCGTTTAAAATGGAGTAACCGGCGATGGGAACCTGACAGCCTCCTTCCAGCGTTTTTAAAAAAGCTCTTTCAGCTTTTGTCCTGATATACGTTTCCTCATCGTAAAAAAACTTCAGCAATTCCTTGGACTCCATGTCGTCCTCTCTTACTTCTATTCCGAGTGTCCCCTGGCAAACCGCCGGTATCATTATGTCTTCGGTTAAAGTCTGTTTGAGATGCTGGAAAAAACCGACTCTTACCAATCCTGCTTTTGCCAGTACTATTGCATCGTACATGCCGTCTTCAAGTTTTTTGATACGTGTATTTATATTGCCGCGCAGGTTTTCTATCTGTAAATCAGGCCTGCGTTTTCTGATCTGAACCATCCTTCTCAGACTGCTTGTGCCGACAACGGCTCCTCTGGGTAGTTCGTCGATACTGTTATAGTTGATGGAAAGAAAAGCATCATAAGGTGTTTCCCTTTTTGGTGTAACAAAAAGCTCCATACCCTCGGGCATCTCGCTGGGCACATCCTTCATACTGTGAACGGCTATATCAGCTTTTCTTTCATAAAGTGCATTTTCCACTTCTTTTACAAAAAGGCCTTTACCTCCTATTTTTGCCAGAGGTGTATCCAGGATTTTGTCCCCTTTTGTTTTTATTTTTTTAAGTTCAATGGTTACATCGGGATATTTTTTGTTAATTTCGTTTTTGATAAAATCAGCCTGCCATACGGCCAGTTGGCTGCTTCTCGTTGCAATGGTAAGCTTTTTCATTTCTTCTCCTCTAAGTTAAAGATTATATTGACTGCCTCTATCAATGTGTATTTGTTCTTGCTTGTTCCATTATTTTTAAGATTTGTGAGAGGTGTATGGAGCACTTTGTTCATGTATGAGTTTAGAATGTTGTTAAGCAGTTTTTTTGTCTGCTCGTCTTCAATTTTGGATTTATTAATAAATCTCTCCAGCTCCATCTCTTTTATATCCTCAAACATCCCCCTCATTTCCTTGATTACCGGTACAATTTTAAGCGATTCAACCCACTTGTGAAAATCGGCAACAGACTGCTCCACGATTTCCATGGCTTTAACTGCTTCTTTTTCCCGGGCTTTTTTGTTGGCTTCTACTACAGATTTTAAATCATCTATATCGTATACATAGGTGTTCTCAATATTGTTGATTTTGGGGTCTATATCTCTGGGAACGGCAATGTCTATAAAAAACATGGGTTCATATTTTCTGCTTGCCATAGCATTTTTGACCTGATCGTGTTCCAGAACATAATAAGGTGCTCCGGTGGAGCTTATTACGATATCCGTTTTTTTGAGGTATTCCGTAAAACGCTCAAAATCCACCGGAATACCATTGATTTCCTGAGCAAGCTTTTCCGCTCTTGCATAGGTTCTGTTTGTGACAAAAATTTCCGATATATCGGCGTTCCTCAAATTTTTCGCAGCAAGTTCACACATTTCACCGGCCCCTATTATGAGGGCACTTTTATTTTTTAGCTCTCCGAATATTTTTTTGGCCAGTTCAACAGCGGAATAACTTACTGTTATCGGATTTTCCGATATACCGGTATTGGTTCTTACCTTTTTTGAGGTTTTTATTGTGAATTCATCCAGTTTTTTAAGAAGTTTATCCATTTTGCCGTGTATATTGGCCAGACGAAAACCATCTTTAACCTGACCGAAAATCTGCGGCTCTCCCAGCACCAGTGAATCCAGGCCTGATGCAACTCTGAAAATATGTCTTACAGCATCATCTCCGCAATGAATATACGTATGTTTTCTCAACTCAGAGTAATCCACACCGTTTTCCTCGGAAATAATCTGCAACACATTTTCAACGTTGCAGAGAAAATCATCCGTGACAATATAATATTCCACCCTGTTACAGGTGGAAAGGATCATAGCCTCATAGATACGCTCATTCTGCAGTATCTGCGCATAAAAATAAGGAAGTTTTTCTTCGGATACGGCTAATTTTTCCCGTAACTCCACCGGTGCAGTGTTATGATTTAATCCCAAAACAGCTAATTGCATTGGTTACCCTCTTAAAAACAAAGCTACGCCGAAATACATAATTACGATACATATGAATCCCACGACACTCCACAGTGCCGATCCCCGCGGCGCCAATCCTTTTGTTTGTCTTATAAGTATAATTA
>DDHP01000087.1:23811-24327 GCA_002338145.1 Deferribacteraceae bacterium UBA1873
AGTTTGTCTTATAAGTATAATTATTCCGAAAACCGCCCACGTTATTACAGCAGATATAAGCTTAGCGGAAAGTAAAAGTGTACCGTTCCATTCGTAAAGCCCCCATATAATACCTGCGATTAACCCTATTGTAAATACAGCAAAACCTATGTTCAGTGAATTTTTGTTAAGGTTGTTAATTACATTTAAAGGCGGAAATTTGGAATATATAAATCCGAAATTTTTATTTTTAAGCTGATTTTCCTGGACAAAATACATTACTCCGGAAATTGCAGCAAACAGGAAAAAAGCTGACCCCACAACGGTGAAAGGAAGATGAATATAAAGCCAGAAGCTGGTTGCAAAATCTCTTGCGGGATTTATATCTTTAAAAACAAAAGTAAAAAGACCGAGAATTATAACAATTGGCATGATAAAAAGGAGCATAGACGGTCTTTTATATTTAATGTATAAAAATAAATAAACTGCAACAAGAGCTGCAGTCAAAATTATCAGCAAACCGTTCATCGAATGTGA
>DDHP01000006.1:0-8107 GCA_002338145.1 Deferribacteraceae bacterium UBA1873
TTTGCATAACCCCATAACTGTCACCCTAAACTTGTTTCAGGGTCTCATAACTTACTGATATAATTAGATGCTGAAATAAATTCAGCATGACTAAATAGAGTTGTGCAAAGGTCTCAATTATGGGATTATTCAAAGCTCTTGTTGTTAAAAATAATAAAGGCACACCGGTTGTAATTAAGAAATTTTTTCAATCCCGGAGTTTGTCCAAAAAAGTTTTCAAGATATTTTCGCTGTCGGCATTTTTTATTGCAATCCAGTAATTCCATTTCCCCCGGACAAAATAGTAATTTTCCATCCCCATACCCTTTACAGAAAAAATTTCTTGACCTTTATACATAAAACTTCTGAAATCCCTATACATTTTGCTTGAAGGCATCTTTTTATTCATCCGGTCAAGAAGTATATTCGCTTCATTTTTATTGCCGGATAATGATGCCCATATAATCATATTTGCCCCGTTAGCACCTTTATACTCACAAACAACAGCATCCTCCAGCTCAATGTCCGATCCTCTGTGCAATTTCATAACAGACTCAATGGCTTCTTCACCTGTGATGTACAGAGTTCTCTCCATATTTCCCGAGCTTTTGGGATACAAACCTTCTGCAAAAGAATATGCTACAAAAAGTATAAACAGAATCATTATCGTTAAAACGCTTTTTTTCATATTTTTCCTCCTATATTATATTTTCTAAAATTCATCCCCATAACGCTTTCTGTTCAACAAAACTTTTTGCAAAAAGCCTTTAATATCTTCCAGGATAATATACAAAGAAGGCACAAAAACAAGCGTAATGAATACCCCGAAAAGTATACCAAAACCTAAAGAAATAGCCATAGGGATAAGAAAACGAGCCTGCCTTGATGTTTCAAAAATCATTGGCATGAGTCCAAAGAATGTAGTAAGGGTGGTAAGCAAAATAGGTCTGAATCGTGACATAGAAGATTCCATAATGGCGGTATAACTTGTATAGCCTTTATCTGTTCTGAGGCGATTAGCAAAATCAATAAGCACCAACGCACTGTTAACAACCACCCCCGCAAGGGCTACAATACCGAAAAGACTCATGAGACTTAAACTGTACCCAAGCAACAGATGCCCAATAACAGCACCAACAATACCAAAAGGGATACTACACATAATAATCAGTGGTTGCATATAACTTCTAAAAGGTATCGCCAACAAAACATAAATTGCCAACAAAGCAACGCCAAGCCCGGAAATAAGGGAACTGACGCTTTCTCTCAAATCTGACTGTTTACCTTCAAAACTATAGGACAGCCCCGGATAATTGGCCACCAAGGTCGGCAAAAATGTATTCTGCAGAGAGGTAATTATCTCGGTGGTTCTACTCTGAGGTTCAACCGTTGCCGTAACATTCACGATTCTTTTACCGTTACGCCTGTTAATTGATGTGTAAGCTTTCCCTCTCTTAACATCCGCAACCTCATTAAAAGGGACATCAATACCTGAAGGAGTCTTTATCTTCATCTTGTTAAAATAGTTTACACTTTCCCTTTGGGGCTCATTAATCCGAACCATAACACTTATTTCATTTTTGCCTCTCAGCTGCTTTAATGCTTCAGCTCCGTAGTATCTACTTCTGAGATCTCTGGCAACAATTCCCGGAGTAAGGCCCAAAAAATATGCGTTGGGTTTCAAAGTGACATCGAACTGGTCCTTTCCTTCCACAAATCCATCTTCTATATCTGAAGCTATTTGAAATTTTTCTACCTCCTTTGCCAAATCTGCGCTGGCTCTTTTTAACACATCCATACTCTTATGGCTGAGTTCAACAGTAAGATCCGCCCCTGAGCCAGGCCCTCCGAAATCAGATCTGAAACTCATCTTTTCAGCTTCAGGTATTTTCCCCAACTCCTGACGCCATTCTTTGACAACCTCAGAAGTGCTGATAACCCTTTTATCCGGAGGGGCAAGAAAAATAAGGCTTATTAACGTTTCGCCATTTACACTTATTAAAGTCCTTTCAATAAGCGAATTATTCTCATATTTTTTCTGCAATTTTGCCACAGAATTATATATTTTGTCTTCTATTTCTTTCATCCTTTTATCAGGTGTGCCCAAAGGCATCTGTATATTCAAATATGCAAAATCTGACTCGACTCTGGGAAAAAGGCTGAATCCCATTCTTCCGCTCATTATAAAAGACACAGTAACAGCAAGAATCACCACCCCGGCCACAACACTGATGTATCTGAATTTAAGAAAAATTTTAAGGAAAGGCTTATAAATATGTTCAACAAAAAGGTCCAACAACCGTCCTATTTTCTGCTGATTTTTGTGAAGAAAATACATTGTTTTGCTGGTAAAATATTTTTTCTGATGACCCAAATGTGCAGGTAGTATAAACAAAGCTTCCGCCAGTGAAATAATAAATACCGACACCACAACAAGTGGGATAGCACTAAATATTTTTCCCATTACCCCGGGTATAAAATACATCGGCATAAAAGCTACAATATTGGTAAGTATGCTGAAGCACACAGGAACACTTATTTCACTTGCTCCTTTTATCGAAGCTGCTATAAAATCCATCCCTTTCTGGCGGTAACTGTAAATATTTTCTCCGACAATAATGGCATCATCCACAACAATCCCAAGAGTAACAATGAAGGCAAAAAGCGAAATCATATTGATGGATATACCAAAAACAGGCATAAGCAGAAGTGAACCTACGAAAGAGATAACTATTCCCATAGTGACCCAAAAAGCAAGGCGCACTTCAAGAAATATACTAAGAAATATCAAAACCAGCAAAAGTCCCATAAGACCGTTTTTCAACAGCAGATTCATTCTTTGTTCAAAGACTTTTGACCTGTCTCTGACTATATCAATACTTAGCCCGTCCGGGAGTTCATCATTGAGACGTTTTATATTTTCATTAACTGCCCTGGCAACATCTATAGGCTTTTGATTCCCCACACGGAAAACCTCCAGCTCCATTGCAGGTTTCCCGTCGAAAACAACGTAATTGTTGGTATCTTCAAAGCCATCTTCCACATCGGCAATACTGCCGAGTTTTACAATAGCTCCTTTCTCATCATAAATAATCGGTATTTCAGCAAACTGAGGTGCATAATCCTTTCTTTCGGTAACCCTGACTAAGATATCCCCTTCATCTGTTTCAATTGTCCCGGAGGGAAGATCAAGAGCGGCTGAATCTATTCTTTTGGCTACATCTCCTAACGTCAAATTATATTTTTTTAATACCTCTTCAGAAATATCCACCTTTATCTCGTAGTCTTTAGCCCCGGTAATCTCCACAAGAGTAATACGCTCATCACTTATAAGTCTGTCTTTAATGATATCTGCGTATTCTCTAAGCACATGCTCATTCTGATTACCATACAGAACCAAATTAACAACTGTACTTTTTATAGAAGGGATTCTAATCTCTGGCTCTTCGGCTTCCTCCGGAAACGAATCTATTCTGTCAACTTCATTTTTAATATCCTGATAAAGTTTTTGCATATCATAGCCGGTCACTGCTTCCACAGTTACCACACCTGAACTTTCATTAGCTGTGGAGCGAACTTCTTTTATACCGCTGAGACCCTCTATGGCTTCTTCAACAGGTAAAATGACACCTTTTTCCACTTCATCAGGACTTGCTCCGGGATAAGCAACCGTTATTGTTACAGTATCCAAGTCAAATTCCGGAAAAACTTCCTGCTTAATATTCATTCCCATAAAAAGCCCGCCAAACAACAAAAATATCATTAGAATATTGGCAGCTACAGAATTCTGCGCCATCCAGGCAATAGGGCCTTTTTTCATTTTCTCCTCAGTCATTTAGAAGCACCGGCATTTTCTGATATTTTGACTTCCATACCATCTGAAGGGGCAAATATTTTACTTACGGCAAGTTTCCATTGTGGAGGGAATGTATTTTTTGCATAAATGTATTTTTCATCTTCCCACATCTTACTGTACTCTTTTATTCTAAGTCTGTTCTCATTATCCACCAAGTATATTTTACCCCGTTCGGAAACAGCCGATCTCGGGATTTTATAAATATCTTTCAGAATTTTACCCTGAAGAATAACATCTGCGTAATCACCGACTAACAAAGGAGGATCAGATTGAAGGGGGTTATCAACTGTTATCAAAAGTTTTGCCATGAGCCCTTTATTCTGGACATCAGGTAGAATTTCTTCAACTTTACCGGTAAATTTACCTGTACCTGACTCTATCATTACAGGCTTTGTATTATCCAGCCACTTCAGCGTCTCCTTTTCTATATAAACTTCAACGTAAAAATCCTCAGTTGATATGACTTTAGCCACAGAGCCCTGCACATTAAGATAAGAGCCTTTGCTGACATTTTTCTCCATCACTATCCCGTCGAAAGGAGCTCTGATAACCGTTCTTTTCAGATCCAGCCGGGCTTTCCTGACATCAGCTTCAGCCTGCTTAACAGTAGCTCTGGCACTCATCAACTGGGGAACGCGTAAGGCTAGTGCTTTTTGTTCCTCGGAGATATTATCGCTGCCTCGTCTCTGCATTATTTCCCATTCTTTCTTTGCGACAGACTGTTTCCCTTTTTCAAGGGTAAGATCTGACTGGGCCTGTTCAAGGGCACTCAGACTCTTTTCAAGGGCAATTTCATAGTCAATTTTGTCAATTTTCACAAGTATATCGCCGGCTTCTACAAATTTCCCCAAATCCAACTTATCAGAGACATACGTTACAATACCTGAAACCTGGGATTTTATTTCGACTTCATTTTTTACCTTTACATTACCGAAAGCAGAGATACTGACCTGATACTCGGAAGGCTTTATATCTTTAACAGTAACGGTAGGAATAATTTTTTCCGGTTTTGAAATCTCCGGCATCGGTCTGGAAGATAAAAAATACTTTACACCATAAGCACCCGCACCGACTATTAAGACTATCAAAATAAAAGATAAGAGCCTCTGCCACCAAGTCTTTTTGGGAAGTGGCTTGCTCTCATCTTCCACACGTTTATTTTTCTGCAGTTCGTCCATTGGTAACCTCTTTCAGGATTTCGTTTAGCTCGGGAATTCTACCCCCGGCAGCTTTATAAAGGTCAATTCTTGATTTAATTCTGGCACTTTTAAGGTCTGTAAGGGTGCTTCTAAGTTCAACAATATTAAGCCTCTGATTGAGTACTGTGGAATAATCGGATATGCCGGAATAATACCTTCGCTCAGCTTCTATCAGACTTTTTTCTGCAATGAAAATCTTTTTTTCAGTATTTCTTATTTGTTTTATGTATCTGTTTTCATTCAATAGGGCTGTTTCAGCCTCCTCCACAGCATTTAAGGCGTCCTGCTTGTAATTCATAACAGCCTCCTGCAAAGCAGCCTTGCTTCTCTCCACTTCAGCTCTTCTATAGCCGCCGTCTATAATCGGTGCAATAAGAGAGCCGGCAAGATTCCGTGCCCAGTTGTCAAAAATATCCGACAGATTTTCAGCAGAATAATTGTACGAACCCGTCAGTCTTAGAGAAGGCAGCCTTTCGGCTTTTGCGGTGGAAACATCCCAGGCAGCCGATTCCACCTTTAACCACGATGCTTTTAAATCCGGTCTGTTTTTCAAAACAGAGGCAGGCAGACCGCCTTTCGGGATCGGTTTTATTTCCGGCATGTTTACCGTATCAACAGGTACTTTCGCCCTTGGATGAATTCCGGTTAATACATTCAAACTTTGTTTCAACTGTTGTATTTCCGAGATAGTATCGTCAATATTAGTCTGGATATTGGCGATAACACTTTCCTGTTGGTACAAATCGATAAGATTTGCCATAGAACTATAGTATCTTTCCTCTAAAATAGAATATATCTCTCGGTTCAAGTTAAGCTGCTCTCTGAAAGTATTCAGCTTGATTTTATTCGCAATAATATCAACCCATGTCTTGGCAATATCAGTACTCAGGATCAGGACACTGCCTTTTAGGTTGTATCGGTTTATATCGATCTGCAAAGCCGCACTTTCAGCTTGAGAACGGATTTTACCCCAAATATCGGCTTCATAACTGACACTTAGCCCCAGGCTCCATTGCTCAGTGGTAACAGCATCTAAATTTTCTTGTTTTTGTCTATTGTAACTTCGCTCTAAATTTAAGTCGGCTGAAGGGTAGTATCCGCTGTACGATTTCCTGTAAGATGCCTGAGCCTGTTTTATTCTGTAATAAGCCGCTTTAATATTAAAATTATTCCCGAAGGCTTTATCCATAAACTTTGAAATTTCCGGGCTGTCAAAAATATCCCACCACAGAGTTTCATTGTCGATAAATCCTGCGGATATCGAACCGCTGGTATTATCAAGCACTGTATCAACGCTGGTAATCTCAGGTCTAAAAGCAGTGCAGGAAAAAATTAACGGCAAAATGAGTAGTGTAAAAAGCAGGCTGTTACATTTCATTAACTTTTGTCCTGTTTTTCATTATCAATATGCAATTGCAGAAACTCAAAATATACAATTAAACAATTTAATACAATCTAAATATCCTTACGCCCCTTGGTTTTCAGCGTTTACATATCAAAATTTAACTGAATATACAATCATTCAGACACATTTACATTTCAAAAAAACAATGTTAAGATTAGATTGTTTAAAAAAATCAAAGTTCAGTATCTATAATAACCTGTGGTCGCAAATTAATGGGCAATTTTTTGCATAAATATCTTCTCTTAGCTTTCTCCCTAAATTTACGCATTTTAAAATTTGACAATATTTTCAGTACCAGTCTTTCAGACTGGTAAATATGTGAAACTCATTAAATCCCGCTATTGCCATAGCTCTTAAAAATAGAGAGAGGTTGCTAATATCTTCTCATATCTACTTTTAAGATTTGAAACATAAAAACGTGATATATCTGGTATTGGAACATATTCACCCTTGTTGTATTGGTCAATAAACATTCCCAGTTTTTCCACTAAAGCATTGACATCTTTTTCAGAATCTCTCTCATAAGACGCATATTTGTATATATCCTGAAAAATTTCTCTGTATGACATACGGTCGGGGACAACAGGCACCACCCCGGCGGACACAGCTTCCAGTACGGCCAACCCCTGAAATTCATGCAGGGAAGTTGAAACAACAAAATCAGAGCTTCTTAAAATCTCATCATATTTATCAACATCCTGTACATATCCCCAGTTTAATATTTCATCTTTAAAAATATTTTTATACTTATTAAAACATTCCGGCTGTCTGCGAAATTGCTGCCCTACAATATTCAACTTGAACCTGTATCCTTCCTTTTTTAGCTTTTCCATAGCTTTGAAAAATCTTTCAGGCGCTTTGTCATACTCCCAACGGTGGTTCCATAATATAACAGGAACGCTGTTTGAGATTTTTTCATCGGAATTGACCGGATAAACAGGAACGGGCAACACCTCACTTTTGTCTGCCAATCTGTCAAATAGTTTGATTTTATTGTAATCGGGCATTCTCCTGATCAATCTATCCCCTTTTTCCAGAAAGGTCTGCATATTATAAAAGCTGTTAAACAATAGCCTGTCGGCGACAACGGCAGAATTGATGCTTTTTATCTGGGCATCCTGGTAACTTTTCACGCGCTCCGCTTCAGGATATGCAAACTGATTTTCGTGAAAATAAACGACAACAGGCGTATCAGATAAGTTTGGAAAGAGCCCCTTTATGGTAGCAATATCGCACATGGAAGTGGCAATAATTAAATCATAATTTCCCGAAAGTTTTTCAGATTCGTATTCACTGAAAATAATGGGGTTCCCGTGAACCCTCCATGAAAAAAAACGGGGAGGAAGCACAGCTGAAGTAAAATAATAGCCAGAGAAATTTTCTTCCAGAAATTTTCGCCAATATTTATGGCTTTTGGCTTCATAAGCACTTAACAGTAAGATTTTTCTATTATTTTCAGACATGCAAAAATAGTAACCAAAAATCACATTAATTTCAACGAATATGAGCCCAACCTCCTAAAAACTACACATTTATAATGTTTGATAATATGTTAGATCGATAGAAGGATTTTCACGAATGAAGAGATCGATGTTTAAGAGACCTTTGCATAACCCCATAACTGTCACCCTTAACTTGTTTCAGGGTCTCATAACTTACTGATATAAT
>DDHP01000006.1:8252-9014 GCA_002338145.1 Deferribacteraceae bacterium UBA1873
TGATATAATTAGATGCTGAAATAAATTCAGCATGACTAAATAGAGTTGTGCAAAGGTCTCTCTGCTTTGCTGATAGACCGAAGGTCATTTAACAGAGCGAAGAATGACAAGTATCAAATATGTCATCTCTTTTACTTAATCCTATATGCTAAATAAATATGCAATTATGCTAATCAATATCAATTAAGAGAGGAGGGGGTAGGCGGTTACTGGCAGTAGTTTCGAGTTCCGATCTCGTATATGAGTGAAAATCCCGCTATTGCCATAGCTCTTAATAAATGAGAGGGCGCTAAAATATGAGCGTAAAACTTAATGCCGGCACACAAAAACTATCTTTCAGCCTTCTCTGAGTACATTTTTGAAGTATTTAAGTTTGATGAATTCAGCTCTTTCCCTCTCGCTGAGGTGCTGCTGAATACTTTTTATATCCGATTTTATCCCGGGGAGTATCTTTTGTTCCAAAACATTTATACGTCTGTTGATTTTCACCACTTCAGCAGACAGCCTCTTAATCTTATATTCGTAATTGATATTGTCTAGAAGCTCATTCACGAGAGATTCAAAATCCTGTATGGTCTTTTCAAAAAATGTGCTGGATGTCAAAAAGCCCAGATTTCTTTTATCGGTTTCGGGAAGCACTGACTCCGGAACCTGAACTTCTTTGATCGGTACACCCCATAGATTATAACTCTTAACTTCAAATTCCACTTCCCTTATGGCGCTTTGGAGTGCTGAGTCAAAAAACTCGCTGCCGTCAAGCCG
>DDHP01000044.1:0-251 GCA_002338145.1 Deferribacteraceae bacterium UBA1873
ACTTCCTTTTCAATATATCCTGCTTCAATGCCTATATAAATATAGATAAGCAATTCACTTAGAATTTTTTGCATAGGTCAAAAATCTCGCTTTGTCTTTAGCAATGCTATGTTCAGAACCCTCAACGTATCACGAATCACGTGAAAAACAAAAACGCTGAAAACAAATAATCTCCGAAATTCACGTGGACATTCAAAACGTTGAACGATGGCACAACAGTGCCAGATCCGTCGCAGTCCCTCCCGGGAAGG
>DDHP01000044.1:564-16062 GCA_002338145.1 Deferribacteraceae bacterium UBA1873
CGGGAAGGATGTCATCTCTGACTCTCCCCTTTTTTATAACTTATTTATCAGAGAATTACAATCGGAATTTGTCAAACCTCTCCCACATACATTAGTTTTCCACAAGTTTTCCACGTAGGTTTGACACGACTTTTGTTCTACTATCACTGAATCATATTTAATTTCCAAACATCAAAAAAGCATATGAGAAGTTTGTAATATATGAGCTATGCAAAACTTTTATAATTTTTACAGAGCTGCATAGCCTTTTAGTTAAATTACAAAAGCAGCACCATCATCAAAATTATAATCTTTCTTTACCCCAATTTCCTTAACTTTACTGTTAGGCTGAAGTTTGTATACAGATACAAAACCAGTTTTCAGCTCCAGTTTTTCGAGCCCTTCCAGCATTCTGTTTTGATCCCTTTTTGTCAACCTGCATTCAAACACACTTTTTTGTACCCTAAAACCAAAATTTTTCAACAGATCATCTACCTTTTTACGCTCTTTATCTTCAGTGATATCATATGCTACGACATACTTGGAATTTCTTGGCATTATTCCTCCCATCTAAATACCTTAAATGGTACATCTTCCACAACCCATCGTTTTATATTAAATACCTGGACAGCAAGCATATCCAGTAATGATCTGCTTCTGACTGTAGCTTTGTTAGCAAATTCTTTTTCAAAATTGTATAAAAACTTTTTTCTGGCTTCATGTGTCAGATATTTCCGTTTATTATGGTCTTTAAAATCATTTGGCGTAATTACTTTTAGATTTATCATCCTTAAAATAGCCCTGTCAACAAAGACTCTAAAAGGCTCTTGCACATCGGCTACAAGCGATTCATAATCATTTATTTCGCTGTGTAAAAATCCTAAGTAAGGGTTAAGCCCCACAGACCGGATTAATGAATTAACACGGCTAAAAAGCAGATAATAGCCAAAATTAAGCAATCCATTGTACAAATCCGACTCTTTCCGCCCCCTTTTCTCTGCCTTAAACTCTTCATACTTTACAGTTTTATTAATCAATGAGAAGCACAGCTTAGCTGCTTGTCCTTCGTACCCGCGGATTTCATTGACATTTTCAGATTTTTTAATTTCTTCAATTATATTCACAAGCCTCTCAAAGCCCTCTTTGGACATCCTCCTCTTTTTAATAAAACTTATATAGTTACTGATTTTTGCAATGGCAAATTCCTGAGCATATGCAAATCGTTCAGCTTCAGTAATATTAAAAAACTTAGAGGCATGTTGATTTGCAATATCGAAATACTTTCGGGAGTCCGGTTTTATTGTAGTAATATAGTAGCCACTGTACAATGTCATGGAAATAGGGATATTTCTATCAATGCATTTGCTCACAAAAAATGATGAAAAAGAGGCCTGATCCAGGATGAGCACTTCGCTAATCCTGTTCAGTGGAACACTATTAAGAATTTCTTTGTTTTTCCTAATTTCCAGTCTCTCCCCCTGAACTGAAATAAATACAAAAGGCTCAGTAATAAATAAAGGCTTTCGGTAGGGCGATTCTTCCACACTGTTGTCCACAACCATGCCATCACCAGTAAAGTTATAACCTAAAAAATTAAATCCATCTTCGATATGCTTAATAGATGTTTTATTTCTGTTTAAAGACAGACCTATTTTAACCATATGTTTGTGCGTTTCTTCCAAAATCGATTCTGCCTCTTCATAAGTCTTTGTCAAGATAATAAAATCATCAGCAAATCGTATCATTCGTTTGTCACTATTGTGAAACTCCTCATCAAAGCTATCCAGATAAATATTAGCAAAGAGCGGGGATGTGGGATAACCCAGAGGGATCCCTCGCGAAAAATCACTATCTTGACCAATGATAATCGTTTTTAACAGCTTCATTGTAACCTGATCAGCATCCGGTAAAAGTTTCTGCAGGATATCATAGAGTTTCCTCTGATCTACTGACGGGAAGAAATCTTCTATATCTGACTCCACAATATAACAATACCCTTCTGCGATAGCATCATTAATTTTCTTGATTGCATCCTGCCTTCCTCTGCCCTTTCTGTATCCTATTGATGATTCTTCGAACGTTTTGTCGAACACCTTAAACAACGCATCATGAACACATTTATATACCAAATGATCTTTAAATATCGGTTTTTCGATTGTTCTATGCTCACCATTTCCTTTGGGGATACTAAAAACTTCCGGTTTTTCTGGCTTGTACGTGCCGGATACGATTTCCTCAAGGAGGATTTCAGGGAGATTATCCTCTATAAAGATTAGTTTTTCGTTGTCCTGCTGCTCTTCATAAAGATTCTCAAATACTGAATCAATGTAGTCATAATTGCATATCAGTGGATCAAAATGTGCAACCGGTTTGTCATACAGTTTGTAATAACCAAGGGCATTGGAGATCTTCGTACCTGTGTGTATATGTGATCCGAGAATAAGTAATGGCATTAGCTCTGTTAAATCACCTTTTATATAAAGCTTTCCCATGCAGCCTTTAATGTACTGGATATGTCCCTGCTGGGATACAGACATTTTCTTTTGCTCGGTATAATTCCAGTAGTAAGGCAATATGGTAAATCTGGAAGTATCAATATCAAGGCAATTTATTTGAAACAGGTTAATAAGCCTGTTATTAAAAATTTTGACAAACGTATCTTCATCAATAAATGTCCTGATATTCTTTTTCACCAAGGGAAATCCCAGCGGCGTCAAAAAAAGGAGGCATACTTCATTAATACTAAAATCAATATCGGTACTTTTTAATATATTTTCAAATTTTATCAGTTAAAAAGATTATATTTTGTTTAAAGTGATATTCCTGCTGTTTTCCGGGATGTCAAAATATTGTACCAAAGCATCCTGCCATACCTGAGATATTTCGATATCATAATTGCAAAAAAATATTTCCACCCTCTGCGGCAGATTAATTTTCGGCTTGAAACCAAATTTTCTATCTGGTAAATGGCAAAAATCCTGTGCTGATTGTCATAGCTGCCGGTAACTATTTTTGTAACATCTTTGATAACACTGTTAACAAGCATATAAAAAGGAACTGCTCCAGGGATACGCCTGGTGTTTATAAACGAAACTGTTAATTTTGCCCATGTTAATTCTTTTAAAAATTCGTTTTTACCGTTTTTTATTATTTTCATTGTTATTTTTCTTTAGATATGGATATTTTACATTAACCTCTGTTAAGTTTTGATGGAATTTGCTACCTTTTTTATTATTGGCAAACCATTTGTAATGTTCTTTATTTTGATTATTACTGGGATATTGTACCGGGGTAGGTGCTTTCTCAAAATTTGCTAGTTTCAGAAAATCCTCAAAACCGGGATTATTCCTCAGCTCATTTTCGATACTGTTTATATCATAATTTCTATCTTCAATTGCATGTTTTATATTGTTGCCTTCTGCATTCAGGGTTCTGATTTTCACGGAATCACAATAAAACCTTATACTGCCGAGACCTAACGGCTTCCCCATTCCTATTTTATGAGCATGTTCTTCACTGTTGCCTATAGTCAGTACCCATATTAAAGTATTCAGTTCTTTTTCTGTAATTTTATTAAAATAAATCTTGCCTTTAAATTCAGCTTGAGCATTAAGGGGTCTTATGCCGACATTTCGTTCACTTTTCTCTTTAGCTTCCTCCACTTTCTTAATCTTTTGATGCCAATAAAATTTTCTACCCAATATCTTGGGATTATTTAGGACATATTTTTTATTTTGATGCTTAGATTTTACGTAGTCATATGTCCAATATTCAGCTTTTTCATTCGGTTTTTTCAGATAAAATTCCGAGGCGGAAATCTTTGGGGAAGAGAGCTCATTTAATACAATAGGTTTGTGGAATAACGAACTATTAGTTTTAACAAATTCAGCATCACCAAACCTGACTTTAGAAGCCAGTGCTTTGCTGTTTTTACCATTCTCACTTACAAAGCCAAATAACTTACAAGCGGGACAAATGCAGTTTTCTGATGAACACGGGCTGTAAGTATCTAAAATATCCTTCAGTCTCTTTTTATAGACCTCTCTGCCCATTGCAGCAGGAGAAATATAGTATAATGAGTCGCATACTTTATGATAATACACGAGAAAAAAATCATCTTTTGGATTAATATGTTTGTAACCGTTGTGCCCTTTCTTCAAATGTTTGTTAATTTTTGAATCAGCATAAAGCTTTAACGAATATTTAAAATTTTCCACCACCTCTTTCGGAATTTCTATACTGTTATCATTTTTATTAAGGATGCAAAATATGGATTCATGATGTTTTTTAACAAAATCCTCACCTTTATGGAGATATCCTTTTTTATATCCATTTTTTTCTGTTTTTGAAATATCGCTCACCAATTTAAATAAAACCTTATTGCTTTTATTCTTTTTAATGTATTTTTCATACGTCCCTCCCTCCTTAAACCATATTTCATGCTCCCACTTATATTTCTTCAGTTCGGATTTGAAATTCCTATTTTTATCTTTATTATTATCTTTAACTTTTATACCATATCTTTCACACTCATACAGATACCACTTATCCCCCTTTTTTTTCAGAATGCCCGGCTTGCCGGCTTTTACTTCTACAGGTCTTCTAAATATCCTTTCATCTTCATCAACTACAGAAAGACAAGAATTTGTTACCGCTTCAAATGCAGATCTTATAACTCCTCTTATCTCACTTCCGGGAAGTACTGGAGCTTTTGGTTCTACCGGCCCCTCCTGAATTCCACTCAAGTCTTCATATGAAAAAAAATCATAAGAATGCATATTTGGGACATTAAATCTTTTTTGAAAGGCTTTATTGTTTGTTACGTTTGGAATAAAAACAGGTGTTAATGTTTTCACGCTGTATTCTATCCAACCGGTTATTCCTTTTTTAGAAGGATATTCATTTATAGATTTTTTGCTGCATTTGTCCCCAATTTCCACAAAATGATAAGGGTTTACAAATCTATTACTCATATACCACCTCATTTTTGTCATTTTTGATGTTTACAAATCTGGCATCATAAAAATATAATCTACCAAATTCATCCGGTGTCAGGTAGTTTCTTACCGTTAGTTTCATTGAGCCTGATTTTGTATCAAGTGGAAAAGGGATGTAAATTCCCTTATTTCTGTCTACAAGAGCATTTTTCTCCCTATCAAAATCCCATAATCCGTGTGTATCATCATACACAAAAACATTATCAGTTTTACTCGCTTTACTTTCACATCTGAATCTGTATTTGTATAAGTTGTTTTCAATTTTCCAAAAATGCAGCTCAGCATTTCCGTTAAAGATGCGCCCCTCCAGCAGAGTATCTGTTTGTATTGTATCAGATAGCGCAGATAGTCTGATAAAGGATACTTTATCTGCAAAATATAAAAGTAAAAGGTTATCCCCTGCCAATTCTTCATATTTGTCAAACAATTCTGAAAGAGCACTCTCCTTTACTTTTTCCGTCTTAGAATATGTGTATATATCCACTACTTTATTTTTAAGCATTGCCTTCTCCTTTTTTCGGTATAACAAAGATTCCTTTGTTTAGATAATCCATATAGGACTGCTCATTAACCTCAATTGATTTCAAGCTCAAAACACCTCTTCCAACAGCTGTTTCCCCACCGACAGGATGAATACCTAAGCCTATTTCTTTTATGGCCATCAAGATTAGGTCTCTATAACATTCACATTCTTTTTTTAGCAGTATTTCTACACGGAAATGACCTTTATAGTGTGCTTTAGAGGTAAACAATGCTCCTTTCACCACAGCCCCACTGAATCTGTCCACTTTGTTCCTTGTATAAATCAAGCCTTTTCCCCCTGTAATTGCATTTTCGGAAACAGTGATATTTGATGGCCGTGCACGGAGACTGTAAGCCAGATTGCTGTCTTCTCTCACTTTGCCAAAAATTTTTTCAACAATATTTTCCGGATTGCTGTAATTTAGTTCAAATAGGAGATTATACACTGAGTGCCTCAGAGCACCTGAAAAACTTGTGCCGGGGATTACTGGATTATTTCCACTTGATATATGGCTAAAATCTTCTTCAGCATTAATATACTCAGGGTTAGACCTGACCAAAATTGAATTCACTACTTCAAATTCAGCTGATATTTTATCAATATTAATATCAGAGTCCACTTTTTCAGGCACAAATGAATCCTTGACAAGGTTCCAGTTAAAATCAATCCATTTGTCCACATCCTGTTTTTCTGACATGTTTAGAATGAGCTTTCTTATATTAACAAGGCGAGCAGCACCAAAGCCTCTGCTGGTCTTTGCTCCAAAACGCAAATACCCACCTGCCAATTTGGCAAGTAAATTTTCAAATTCTCTGATATATTTCTCCCCTTCATGAGTACCCCACAACACTAACTCTATCTTAGTATTAAACAAAGCTCCCTTTTCCATTATTTCATAGTCGTATTTAGACTTGTCAACAGCCAGCCTTGATTCAAAGTCAAGTTTTACTCCATCTCTTTTTGATACTTTATAATTATTTTCAGGATACAAATCGTGGAAAATCAGCAATGACTGCTCAGAATCTCTGTCCCCAAACAGTATGTTTCTACCATTATTGTGGTATTCAGAGCGCAACACACCTGCAAAAGAAGTTGCCGGAATCTATTGTTACTGTCTCATTTTTGGGATTTTTGGTTATCGTTAATTTACAGTGTCCGTACTGAGAATTTTTAGATTTACCCAAATATGCGGTAAACGTATCCGAGGGTAATGCTTTTTGAAGTTTTGCCAGAAGTGTCTGCTCGCCTCTTATAATACTTCTGAAATGCATGTCTTTATTTACAGCTTCAAAAGTAAAAAACTCACCTTCATCTTTGTCTGGTCTCCCTTTGTTTCTGTTTGCTAACGGTCTGCTGTGATGATAACTTGTTATTTTCAAAACAGATTTCTCTATAAATTCTCCGTTGTCTTTTATCATTATAAAAGGTTTTGCACCACCTTTGGTTATAATATCATTTTCCGTAATTTTTCTATAGTCATAAGGATTTGCTGTGTCAAAATATTCATCCTGTTTATTTTTCTCTTTTGTTATGGAAATAGGGGCAGGTATGCTTCTTTCATCATTGATAACAGGATATCCGTTATAAAACTGAACCTTGTTGTTTAGAAAAATATCCAAAAAGTCTTTATCTTTATGAGCATCCTTGCCCAGTCTATAATATTTGATGTAGTATCTTGCCATTAGTCCCAAAATTGAGCTGCCCGGAATACTGTCTTCTGAAATCTGACCATTACCTACTTTATTAGTGGTTAAAATACCGGATAATGTCTCTATATCAAGCTGCAGACTGTCATTGGCTACAAAATTTTCATTATGATATTTCTTCGATTTTTTAATGTTCTCCAAAGTCATTTTGATATGACCGAAACCTCTGTTTCTGTTCAAACCGAAAAATCTTGTAACTTTACATATTGTTTGCAAATCATCCAGATACTCATGAGGTAAATCAATATCGAATTCGAAAAACAGGCCTCTCCTGAGTGCACGTACCATCCTTAAAGAATTTTCTTTGGCAATACCGTTTTCTATAGCAGTAGCAGAAACAATTTGAGTATAATAATTTAAAACTGTTTCCTTATTTAAAATAATTTTTGGCAGCTCCTCCCTGATATTTTCCAAAAAAACTTTTAAATCCCTGTAGTTCAGCGGATAGCCGTTCGATAAAACCAATACACCTTCATTACCACCGGTCACACCAAAAATATTATTTAAGCTATTTCTGTCCATTTTATCTGCATTAACCAAATGCCATGCATTTTCTCGAAGGATTCCTTTTATTCGTTTTGCAGGTATATAGGGTAATCCATAGTCATCGCTAACAACTTCCACATCTATAATACTCCCCCTGCCCTCACCCGTTGCAGGAATTGCATTGCTCAGTAACTCCATCTTGATTTTCATAATCACTCCTCGTCTATTACATTTTTATAAAAATCCAGCATTTCCAAAACATCAAAAAACGGTGTGCAATTTTCTACAAAAATATCTGAATTGCTGCTAACATTCTCAGGGAGGTTTAGGTTATAACCGCGATATCTCAGCTGGTTGAGAAGTGCGAGTGTATCCTCTATACTTGAGGCTATAACATTTCTCAAATCTTTTAGTTTGTTCTTTGGCAGTTTCTGTAACTGTTTGTAAATATCCTTGAAAGACTTAAAATTATATTTGTCGCTATCATCGCTTACACACCACGGACGCCATGCCAAATGATACACATCACTTTCAATGTCTCTTTCCAATCCCGGAATATTATAATATCTTTTTCTTATAGAGTTTATGGTATCGGTAATTCCTGACATTACTACATGAAAATCAAGCCATGATTTTACATTTGCTCTATCCAGTCTTTTCCCTCTGTCTTTTGCGTTTTTACACAGTTCTTCAGCCATTTCGTAAGCTCTGTAAAAAGGAAAATGTTTATTTACAATACATATACCGCCACAAGCAGAAAGTTTTACATCAGAAAATCTCTCTTTACCCGATTCCTCTATTTTTTTTAGAAAAAACTCTGTCAGACTTAAAGCATATGGTGCAGAGACAATAAATGTTATATCATCACCATTTACCACCACAGGGCGTAAAAGTAATTTTTTGGAAGGTCTTTCATTGTTTGAATTTATTTTATCCTGGAAAACAGATATCGTTTCTTTCATTGTATTTTTATACAATTCATCAATTTTCCGGGAAAACTCTTTAGTTTTATTAACAGCGTCTTTATAGTCAGAGAATTTTTTTGCCAAATCATCAAGAATAATGCCCATATTGTTGCCATCGATATGGACAACAGCTATTCTGTTTTCTTCATCAAACAGCAGTTTGTCCAGCTCCTGTTCAAATGTATAGTCTTCATATTTATCAGGAATAAGCTCATCGAACATTATTTTCCTGAATTGGCTCCTCTTTAACTCCGCTGATTTTGAAATATTAATATCATTTTCATCATTAGTATATGCTGGCAAACCATCCGTAGCGGCCTCTTTTGTGACAGAAGTGTTCAATAACGGTGTGGTTTTAATAATCTTTTTTTTGTTTTGGTTATGCTTTATCATCAGTGCTTTCTTATCTTCAACGAAGTTTTCCATTTCCACTTCTACACTTGTTATGGCGATATTGAGCATCCCAGCAGTTTTTTCAATCACCTTCCTGGAAAAACAATTTGCAACTTTTTCGGCATTTTTAACACTATTAAAAGCAAGCATTGCATTGCCACCACCTATATAAATAATCTGTACAGGATTTGTTTTGAAATTATTTTCGAAAGGTGTATTTTTCATTAACTCAGGCTGCAGAAATAACGCCTCATTAACTGATTCCAGTAATGTCTCCTCCATAATTTCAAAGACAATATATGAAGCCCCGAGATTTTCCTTCAGCTTATTAGATGTAAAAATGTAATTTTGTATACCTGTGACATCGTACATTGATAAAACCGGCATTTATTTACCCCCAATTATAAATTTTTAACATCTTCAGTATCCGGAAGGATTTTGATAGGTTTATGTTTTTGATTTTCATTTCCCTGAACATAATATTCAGCCTGTCTTAAAGGAATAAAGCAAAAAATCATAAAAACATTTGATATTAGAGAGGTGCCTGTGGAAATGTTGAAGCTGATATCTGCATCAGAATAGCCATTTTCTTTTATATCCTGAATGATTTGCCTGGTTTACTTTTGATTGACTGAACATCGTTAACATCCACACCTTGTTTTTCAATGATTTCAAATCCAAGGCCAAACTTATCTTTTAATTTGTAAAGTGTCTCTTTAAACAAATTATATTGTGTATTTCCGCTATCGGATGAAGTATTCAAGAAGCATATTAGCTCCAGTGTATCGCCATGAAATTTTATTGATTTAAGAGGAAGGCTCCAGTTGCTCTTCAGCACATCCAGTTTGGAAATGACATCACAGAGATTATCTGTTTCAGTTCGTATTTGTGTTCTATACATGTTAAAAGGAGCTGCAGAAATAAAGACTTTTCTTTTTTCCAGTTTATCAGAGATATTTTTAAGTTTGTCAGGCATAAAAATAAAATAAAAGTAAACAAGGTTAACAAAATTAAAAGCAAACATACAAGCAAAAACTGATTTTCCTTCCATAAATAAATCTACATTCCAGCTGATAACACATAACAGCCCCAGTGCACCAATTATACCATATGCAGAATGATCCCTGATTTGAATTAGGTTTTTTATATGTTTTTTAAAATATATTTCATCTGTTTTGAGCGCTCTTAATAAAAAAAACACTAAAATATAAAGGACTCCTGTAAATAATTCCGGCATTGGATTTGGCGCAGGCAAAGATAATGATATCAATAAAATAAAAATTAATAAAAAAATTTCTGATTTATATGTTTTAATAAAAAGCCAGGGTTCACTCTTCACATGGTCTTCCATGTTTTAAAACCTCACGGCAACAGTTTTTAAAAGATGAATACCCTTCTCTGGTTTATTCGGCAGTAATCCCCCGCTCAAGAAGATACAGACAGGACAGCTTCAGAGGGATTGTTAGTGTATGATTTTTACCGTTTTGGTCATCTTTTACAATCATGGAAAGCTGCTGCAGAGAAATACCGGAAATTTCCGCAAGAACTGACACGCCTATACTACTTTTTTTCAGCTCATCTATCAAATCTTTTAGCTTAATTGATTTCAAATAAAACTGTAGTTCTCCGGTGGAAGTAATTTTGTTTCTATCCAGCTCTTCTTCAGTTGTAAAAACCCAGGGCGTGTATATATATGTCAGCCCCAATGCAGCAGCATGTTTGCAAAACATTTCCTTTGATGCACTACAGTCGCATTTGAAATCAAGCGGATCCGAATCAATAAAAAGCTCTACATTGTAAACGCCATGATTCCCTTTAATCTTACCTTTAAGCTTACTCCCTTCAATCTCACAATCGTAAAATTTGCCCACATAATTTTCCGCTCTTTGTAGTGTTATACTGCTGGAAATATTTTTTAACTGTTCTTCAGTTAATCTTAAAAGCTGCATTGGCGACCTCCCTGAAAGTTTTAATAAATTATATAATATCATAAATAGTTAATCAACACATTTACTTACAAACATAGTATTATTCTTATAAAAATTTCACCCTATGCCGGTTAAATCAAGATTGTGTCTCCATTTGAAATGAAGCATTTCTTTAAGTACAAGGTGTTTCGGCTTTTCAAGTAAAGGATCATCTCTTAGAATTTCTTCGGCATCCCTTCTGGCATTATTGAGAATTTTCACATCTCTGACAATGTTGGAAAAACGGAATTCAGGCAAACCTGATTGCCTCGTGCCGAAAAAATCACCGGGGCCTCTGATTTCAAGGTCAACCTCTGATAATTTAAATCCGTCATTTGTACTTACCATCGAATCTATCCGCTTTTTACCGTCTTCTGAAATATTATCTGAGTATATCAAATAACAGTATGACTTTTTGGCACTCCGCCCCACTCTGCCCCTCAGCTGATGCAGTTGAGACAATCCAAATCTTTCGGCATTTTCAATAACCATTACAGTCGCATCCGGGACATCAACCCCCACTTCAATAACAGTTGTGGAAACCAAAACATCGATGTGTCCTGACCGAAATTCTTTCATAAGTTTATTTTTTTCGTCAGATTTCATTTTGCCGTGCAACAGCCCCACACGATACTTTTCTAACCTTGCTTTTATAACCTCAAAATTGCCCGTTGCATCCTTTAAGTCCATTTTTTCACTTTCATCTATAAGTGGATAGACAAAATAAGCCTTGTTTCCTTTTTCAAGCTCATTTTCCACATAATCCAGAACTTTTTGAAAATCACAGGCCGGAAAAGATTTGGTTTCCACAGGTGTGCGCCCCGGAGGCATTTCATCTATAATAGAAATATTTAAATCACCGTAAAGGGTAAGTGCAAGTGTTCTGGGTATAGGTGTAGCTGTCATCAGCAAAATGTCAGGATTGTAACCTTTGTCAACAAGCGATTTTCGCTGCATCACACCAAATCTGTGCTGCTCATCAATAATAGCCAGCCCCAGCTTTTTAAACGTTATTTCGTCTCTTATTACAGAATGCGTTCCTACGATAAAATCTATATTACCGTTTTCAATAAAGACTCTGCTTTCATTCTTTTCTTTTTTAGGTGTGGAGCCTGTAAGCAATACGGTACTAAAATCACCTTTCAGGAAATTCATAAGGTTCACATAATGTTGTTCAGCCAACACTTCGGTGGGAGCAATAATGGCAACCTGATATCCATTCAAAACAGAAACGACAGCAGCAATAAAAGCAACAATCGTTTTACCGCTGCCGACATCTCCTTGCAGAAGTCTGTTCATCTGATAGTCTGATTTCATATCATTAAAAATATCAGCCAACGCTCTTTTTTGTGCCCTCGTCAATTTGAAAGGAATATAGTTTTTTATCTGCTCCAAAAACTCATCTTTCACATTATATTTTATGCCGAATACTTTGTTATAATTGAGTTTTTTTATAAGCATACCCAGCTGCAAATAAAACAGCTCTTCATAAACAAATCGCACGAAAGCAGGATGTTTTGAGCTGTTAAGTAAGTTTACATCCCGACCTGATTCGGGGAAATGTATAGTTTGGAGTGCATTTTTGATACCTGGGTAATTATATTTTATCATAAGATGTTCTGGGAGGGTTTCTACAATATTGTTACCGATATAAATAAACGCATTTTTGACAATCTTACTAAATGACATATTTTTAATATTTGCTGGAAGGCTGTAATATGTCTTAACTTTACCTCTTTCACTTTTATCCACAAATTTCGGATGCACGGCGGCAGGTTTTCCATTGAAACTAATGTATTTGCCAAATAGTGAATATTTTCCCCCCTCTTTCAACAGTGGTCCGGGGTATTTTTTTGAGAAATTAAACCAAACTGCATAATAAAAGCCCTCGTCGGTCTGAAAAGAAGCCTGAAAAATATGTTTACCGTATTTTGTTTTAATAATATTCTTACTCAAAAGCTTGCCATGTATAAACAATCGTTCGGACGACAGGTCGGTATCCACTATCTCATATTTAAAGGGAAAATAAAGCAGTATGTCCTGGATTTCTTTAACACCGTGTTTTTTCAGAGTAGAAGCTGTTTTTGCACCCACACCGTCTAAATAATCAATACTAACAGTAAGCCTATCAAAGCTATCTTTTATGGAAGTATTGCCTGAAATTATTATGTTTGTTTCGTATAAAATTTTTTCTATAGCCGAAATGTCAGGATTATCTTCCGACAGAGTATTTATTAGTCTGGAATAAAGGCTTGGGGAAAGTTTTTTTAACTCTTCCGAGAAAAAAATAAGATATTTGCTGGGATTTTTTATAAAATCCGGATTGGAGGTGTCTATGTGTTTAAGGTTCTTTTTTATTTTTTCTATAGCGCTCACTATTCAATCTGTTTTTTATATAAATTAAAAACCCATTAATTGATCTTCTTCATATGATGAAAACAACTTGTTAACATTAAGTATAATGATAAGCCCTTTATCTGTTCTGGCAACGCCTCTTATATAATTGGAATCTATACTGGTGGCCACCCCAGGAGCCTTTTCCACCAAATCAGGTTCTATCCGCAATACTTCCTCAACAGCATCAACAATAAACCCCACTGTCTTATCCTTTATTGCTGTAATCATAATACGGGTTTCTGGTGTTTCTTCCGACTCTCCAAGATTTAACCTATTTTTCAGATCCACCACCGGGATTACTTTACCCCTCATGTTAATAATACCTTCCACAAAATCCGGGGCTTTAGGCACAGGTGTAACTTCTATTAGCTTGATAATCTCTTCCACGCTCATAATATCTATTGCATATCTCTCATCGCTCAGAATAAAACTTACATACTGATTCATTTCAGCCATAGTAAACATCTCCCTGAATACATGTGGTCAAAACATAAATATCATTGTCAAAATTTCATATATATTTTATAGTACTATACCATATATAAATAAAATTTCAATCAGTATGTAAATTCACCTACACTTCGTAAGTGTAGGTGAAGATTGTATTAAAAAGCAGTGCTCTGATTAAAAAAGTAGTTAAAGTAACTTATATTGCAAAAACATATTAAGTAATGTAAATATATTGTATGGACAATTTAAAGTTAAAAACTTTACAAAAAAGTTTCATGAAAAACACCATGTTTCTTGCAATCTTTGTCATTATACTACTCTCTCTCCTTGCAGCATCCATCAGCTATTTTTCACAGATAACATCTTTTAAAAAAGAGTCCGAAAGAATTCTGGAAAATTTTATTTCTAAAGAACTAAAGACAGATGTTTCCACCTTACTATTGGAAAATGAGAATAAGAAAGAACACAATGACCTTATAAAAAAAATCGAGCTTTTTACCGATATAAGCAATTTGGTGGAATTTAAAATTTGGGATAAAAATTATAGGATGGTTTATTCTTTTACTAATAAAGAAAATATTGGCAAGAAATTCCCTGATAATGAAGAACTGAGAAATATATTTAAAAACAAAAAACCTGTTCTGTCACTTACCAAACCGGACAAAAATGAAAATCGCAACTTAAGAGGTTATGGCAGTTTGCTGGAAATGTATTTGCCTATAGTTTCAGAAGATAAAAAGCTTCAAGGTGTTTTTGAGGTTTACAGGGACGCTCCAACTTTTAATTTTTTTGGGAAGCAGAATATTCTGTTGGGGCTGTTTGTACTTCTTTTAGGTATATCGTTTAACTTTCTTATTGCAAGTAAATTCAGAAATGCCTTCGAAACTATTATCGATTACCACAAAAGCTTAGAAACTGCAAACGAGAATATCACCAAGTCTTATCTGGATTCTGTTATAAGTCTGGCAAAAGCTCTGGAAATGAGGGATATGGAAACAGAAGGGCACTCCGAACGGGTTGTCAATATGTCTTTTTTTATCGGCAAAAAACTCAACTTAAGCAAACAGGAGCTGGGAAAACTTGTCATAGGAGCATATCTGCATGATATTGGGAAGATAGGTGTTCCTGACTATATTTTGTTAAAGCCCGGGAAACTTAATCCTGAAGAGCGTGCTGTAATTGAAACACACACAATAAAAGGCAGAGATATAATAAAAAGTGTACCTTTCCTGGAGAATGCATCTGATGTTATATTGTATCACCATGAAAAATGGGATGGATCCGGATATCCCTTCGGATTAAAAGGAGAGGAAATCCCTCTTAATGCCAGAATCTTTGCAGTAGTTGATGTATTCGATGCATTAATCAGCAAAAGGCCATACAAAGAGCCCTTTCCAATAGAAAAAATAATGAAGATCATATCTGAAGAACAAGGCAAACATTTTTGTCCCCAGGTGTCCCGGATTATCCTGAATATGAGTCATGATGAGATTCTTTCCATTAACAAAGGCTTTGAATCAAAGCAGGTTAAAGCTACTATTCAGAGTGCTGTGGTAGCACTTATTGATTCAGAATTTTTCAGATAGTTAGTTTCCATCCGAAAACTAGGAGACCCTGAAACAAGTTCAGGGTGAC